>JAUWJE010000095.1 GCA_030607835.1 Candidatus Fermentibacterota bacterium
CGGAGTCCAACCAGTCATCTCCCCAATCATCCTCATATGTGGAACTTATCTGGACATACCAAATATCGTAACCGCCCGTATTGTTAACGATGCGGATTGAACCAGCAGACACAGAGACAATAAGCCCTATTGCAGCAAGCAAAAGGATTGCCTTTTTCATTTCAACCTCCCTTAAGAATGAAATACAAAGATGAAGCTAAAACATAATGATGTTTCCTGTCAATCCCGAACTATTAGTGACACGAATACTCAGATGAATATATTAGATTGCATTATTAATCTTACGCAACAAATTAGAGGGATGGTCGATTAATGAAAACTGGATTGATATTATTACTTCTTGTTTCACTGGCTGTCTACCCGGAAACCATAACCGTTGAGCTTCCTGCTGATATTATCAGCCCCTGCTACCTGCCGGTAACCGGAGCCGGAGTAATCCCGCAAATCTCTGGCGCTTATCCTGGCGATGAAGCAGGATTTCCATCCCTTCCTGAACTGCCTTGGAGCATTCCACTTCCTGCCGGGGACAGGGCAATATCATTAACATCAAACGCAATTTGGGAAAGCATTGCTTTCAATATTATTATCCCTCCTCTTCCAGCACCAACACCCCTGATACTGGATGCTGAAGTCACTTCTACTCAGGCAGTTGACGAAGTCTATTCCTCTGACAAGTTCTGGCCGTCTGAACCGGTACAGCTGACGGGCACCGGATTCAGGAACGGTTCTTCGGAGGCAGAGATTCTTGTAATTCCGCTGCGTTGGAATCCGATTACGGGAGAACTGCAGAAACTCGTTTCACTTGAGGTCAAACTTGAAACCGCTCCCCATGACGAGAGGCCATTCTGCAATGGAGCAAAAGATGACGAGTTCAGGACAATGCTCATTGTCACCGATTCTTCACTAGAAGCAATATTCCAGCAGCTTGCTGACCGAAGAGATGATCAGGGTATTAAGACCGAAGTAATAACTATGAGCGTGATCTACTCCATGTCATCCGGAAGAGACAACGCGGAAAAACTCCGTAACTTTGTGAAGAATTACTACACTCAGAACGGTCTTGATTTCCTTCTTCTAGGTGGAGATACGGATCTGGTGCCGTTCAGACTCGCTTACGCGATGACCTGTGAAGGAGGAATCCACCCCCGCGAGGACAGCTTGCCCTGTGACCTGTACTTCTCCGACCTGGACGGGACCTGGGACGCCAATCTGAACAATATCTTCGGTGAGATAGCCGATGATGTTGACCTGCATCCGGACATTTTTGTTGGAAGAGCAACGGTTGAGAACACAACAGAAGCGCAGATATTCGTGAATAACATCGCCGCGTATGAAGACTGCTATGAAGATGATTTTTATCAGGATGTTCTGTTTCTTGCCGAGGTACTCTGGACTAATCCTTATACCAATTCGGGAGAGAGCAAGGATTACATAGATGAACACTTCCTGCCTGATTATCTGAACATCACAAAGCTCTATCAGGCTCTTGGTAACGAGAATCCTTCAACAGTGATGGCAGCCATGAATGAAGGACAGAATCTGATAAACCACGATGGACACGCATGGTACTCAACTCTCGGAGTGGGTGATGGTTACATTGGCTATGACGATGTAGATGCCATCGATTCAGATGGAAGATTTTCTTCAGTAATGTACTCGATTGGCTGCTGGAGTGCCGCATTCGATTTCGATGCCATTGCTGAACATTTCATTACAAATTCCTCGGGTGGAAGTGTCGCGTTTATCGGCAACTCCAGTTATGGATGGGGTTCTCCGGGTAATCCCCTTTACGGTTATTCAGATGCCCTTGATCACCTTTTCTTTGATTACCTCTACGGTAACTGGTTTCTGACCCTTGGGGAACTGCTCGCGTATACTAAGGAGTATTTCATTCCGTACAGCCACTGGGAGAACGTGTACAGATGGCATCAGTACGATGTTAACCTTCTGGGTGATCCCTCCTTCAGGCCATACAGAGCCAATCCTCTTCCGATTGAAGTTCTGTGTCCGGATATTGTTACATCCAATACTTCAATCTTCCCTGTACAGATCACAGGAGTCGATCCTGAGGGATTGACAGTCTGTGTTCATGACGATGGTGATTACTGGAGCGCTGTAGAGCTGGATGCGACCGGTCATGTGGATTTCATCTTTTCCGAACAGGTTAATGGAAGTATTACTCTGACCGTTACAGGACCAGGAATCAGAAGAACATCGATTATTATTGAACAGGCTTCAGGACCTGACCCGGTCATCTCTCAGTTGGTTGTAGTCGATACAGAAGACTTCGGACACCTTTCCCCCGGGTGCTCTGCTGACCTTGATATTACACTCCTGAACCAGGGTAATGAGGACCTTACAGATGTTGAGATCAACATAACTTCGTTAAGCGGTCCAGCAACTCTGACGCAGAGTTCAAGCTCCTTTGGAGGTATACCGGCAGGAAGCGAATCGACTGGATCACCTCACCTGGCGCTTGACGTGAATGGGTCATCTGCAACCGGTTCAGTCGTAACACTTAACGGGCAGCTTGTTTCCAGCCAGGGCACCTGGGAGATCTCCATACCTCTTCTGGTCTATGCTCCCGGTCTTTACTTCACAACGTACTCTGTTGATGACAATGCGGGGGGAAACTCGAACGGGGTACCGGAACCTGGAGAAACATTCCAGCTGGATGTCAATATCGCTAATCTGGGTCTTTTAACCGCAAGCAATGTAACCGTACAGATGACTGAATACCCTTCATGGGTTTCCTGGCCGCAGGGTTCAGCCTGGGTTGATTCGATTCCTGAAGACAGTACGAGAACATTCTCATTCGTATGTGAACTTTCTGCCAGCGCTCCTTCCCCGTCTTTCCCATGGTTCTATTTCGATATTCTATCGGAGACCACAGGATACGCTACAGAGGATACCCTGAGACTTACAGTAGGCGAAACAGGAATCTCGAATGACGTCGAGTCAGGCGTGGCTGGCTGGACGCATTCCGGAACGATTGACATGTGGAATATCACAGACTCCGAGAGTCACTCACACAGCCATTCATGGCACTGTGGTGAGGCAGGCGGCTATGTGAATAACATGAACTGTGGATTGCTCTCCCCTGAACTGACTCTGGCACCGCAAGCTTCGATTGAGTTCTGGACTACTTTTGATGTGGCAATCTATGGTTGTGACGGCATTTATCTGATTATCCATGACCTCAGTGCAGGTACTGCGGATACTCTTGCTTTCATAGGATCAGGCGGAGCTCTGGGTTCTAAGGGTAAGGGAATCGGGACAGGCTGGGTGCCTTATTCGTTTGATCTCTCCATGTATGAAGCGGGTACAGGTATTCAGGTTGAGTTCAGATTTAAAACAGATGATGACGGTGATACAGGAAATGGTTTCTTTATCGATGACATCACAATTGAAGGAGCCTACACAGGATATACAGGTCTTTCAGGTAGATCCCCGATACCAGATTCACCGATGGGATCTCCCTTCCCAAATCCTTCATATGAAACTGTCAATGTTCATCTGTTCTCGGAATATCAGCAGGGTTGGACACTTGGTCTGTACAGCATTTCCGGAAGGCTTGTTCTTGAAACGAACGGGACATCACTGATAAATGCGACAGTGAACCTGGATGTCTCCGATCTTGAGCCGGGTATATACTTCCTCCGATTTTCAGCTGAAAGCGAGACTACAAGAAGGCTGGTTATACTCAGGTAGTCAACGGAGGATTACAACAGACTCGATTAACCGAACAGCTCCTGCTGTTTCTAATCCCGTTTCAAATCCGTTATCGAATCAGAACCACACTTTCCGACAGGATTATGTTTCCAGTATCAATCTGAACGAAGTATATGCCGGACGGTTCACCAGAAATATCAAAGCCAAACGCGTGCTCACCGGCAGTGAACTGAGTGGCTCCGGATTCGGATACAATCCTGCCGTCGGTGGAGTATATCCGGAACTGCACATCGCTGTCTGCATCAAGAAGAATACCCACGCTGAAGTAGCCGTTTGTGGGGCTTCCGGATATGCTCAATTCACAATTGGAATCAAGCTCGGTGCCTGCTTCATCTTCGATCCCTGTAGAAAGGGCATGATACAGATAGACCCAGCCATTGTAATCACTAACTATAAGATCGAGGAGTCCGTCTTCGTCCCAGTCATTCACCCAGAGTCTTGTCCCGTAATAAAGATCAATATCGGACCCGTTACTTTCGAGGAACTCATAACCGCTGAATACAGGGGACGCATTGGTTGCAACATTCTCGTAGTAAGCCAGTTTTCCGTTGTTTTCACCACAGATTATGTCCTTTTTACCATCAAGGTTGAGGTCTACTACCTGCGGACAGCAGCGGTACCATGCGATATTTGTGCTGCTGCTCTGGATCCAGCTGTATGTGGTGAATACATGGTTTTCTGCTGTTCCGCTGTTCAGATATAGACGCACGCTTCCCGGGGATGAACTCTCCTGACCCAGAATCAGATCCAGAAGCCCGTCTTCATTCCAGTCGACAATGACCGGAGCGGAATTGGATCCTGCATCAATGGTCGTTCCATTCGCTACTATGTCCGGTTCAGTTGTTAATACGCCGGTAGCGGTGCCTCGGAAGTAATTGACGAAGCCGTTTCTGTCACCCACTACAATATCGAGAATGCCATCGTTGTTGAAATCCACAACCTGTGGATTTGTTGCGCCGGTACATCAACCAGATGGCACTGATATGTCCGTCCCATCCGACTGAATGAAGCTGTAGGTAGTGAAAACGGGAGAATCATTTGAACCGGAGTTGGCATAAAACCGAATCTTGCCAGAAGTAAACTGGCCAAGGACCAGATCCTTCAGGTCATCTCCGTCCCAGTCTACAACGCAGGGAGCTCCATACCATCCAACGTCGATCCTGCCGCCATCAGCTTCAATCCAGCTGTAGGGGCCAAATTGGGGGGCACTTGCTATTGCGAAGCCGCACATAAGAATGACTGCTGAAACAGCCTTTTTCATAAGTATCTCCTTTCAAATAAAATGATATGTATTTTTAACAGGGTTAGTATAGAATTCTGCTGTTGAATCTCAGTCATGTCAATGTATATTCCATTCTGCAACTACGGAAGGGGTTGAATGAAAGTTTTCTACGCGTCCACCAGAAACGGAGTACGGAAAGCGGTCCATGATATTCTCGATGAGATGAATTGGAAATCCCTTCTTCCTGCAGGTAGTGATATTCTTATTAAACTTAACCTTACGTGGGATTATATAAGGCCGGGAGTCGACACTTCACCCTGGGTAGTTGAAGCGTTTGCTGAAATGGTCTCCGGACATACAGGAAGAATATACCTTGGTGAATCGAGTCAGATACTTGTCGATGCGACAAGAGCCTTCCGCGTAACCAGGATGAAGGATGTCGCTGAAAGACACAATCTCATCTGGCATAATTTCTCGGAGCATAGATGGATACCGAAGAAGGTGGGAAACCTCGAATTCGACATTCCGGAGATCTGCACGCAGATGCCTGTTGTTTCCATACCTGTTATAAAAACTCACTATAGATCGGTTATCTCGGTGGCAATGAAACATCTTTACGGCTGTCTGGATGATAACAGACACAATTATCATTACAGACTTGCGGATTACGTAGTAGCAGTGAATTCCGTCATTCCAGTCATTCTAACTCTTGCTGATGGGACAATTTCACTCGAAGGCAACGGTCCAAAACCGGGAATCCCCAAGCAAACGGATTTCATCGCCGCTTCCACTGACAGGATTGCACTGGACTATTCAGTAGCCAACATGATGGGTATCGATCCACTCTCAGTCGAAACAACTGTAAAGGGCAACGGTGTTACCGGTTCATTCGAAAATCTTGATGAAGTCTGTATCCCTCCTCTCACCGAACCTCCCTCCTGTACTTTCCTGAAGGCTCAGCCTAATTTCGTAGCAAGAATCGAGAAGAAGTTAAGAGGAAAAAAGGAACAGAGTGGACCGGGAACTGATGGACCCCTCATGGGGATCTTGAAAATAGGAGCCAAGAGGTGGTATAACATTGCCTACTATCTCCTCGGTCAAAACAGAGAAGCTAAGCGGATAATGGAAGAGAACAGGTACGGGCCCCAATGGATGGGGCTTCCGGAAGGAGATCATCAGTGAATCTGTTCGGTCAGGTCAGAATGGGAATCGACGCCTCTCTCGGGCTCCTGGGGCGAAGAAGACCTGTGAATGTAATGGTATCAATCACCGACAACTGCTGCAGCAGGTGCAGCTACTGCCAGATACCCGAGCAAGGGCGCCCGGATCTCTCCACAGCGCAGTGGAAAGACCTTTTCAAGCAGATGTCTGAAGCCGGAACAAGAAGAATTGGTATCTGGGGCGGTGAACCTCTCATGCGGAATGACATAATCGAACTCTGCGCTTATGCCCGTGAAATGGGAATGTATGTCAGCCTTGATTCAAACGGATATATACTTCCGGCAAAACCTGAGATTCTCAATCATATCGACCATCTTGTTCTGGCATACGATGGACCGGAGAAAGCTCACGATGCCAATCGTGAAGAAGGCAGCCACGCAAAAGTAATGAAGGCGATGGAAACAGCCTCAGGGAAAGTAAGGCTCTGGACGATAACTGTTCTCACACGTAACAACATGAATCATCTTGAACATATAATGGAAACCGCGCTGAAATACGGTTTCCAGACTACTTTTCAGTCATTGCACCACAACGAGAAGCTGGGGGGCGACACTTCAGGCATGATGCCTTCACTCGAAGAGTACGCGGAAGCCTTTAATAACCTGCTTTCCTTGAAGAGAAACGGAGCTCCAATCGCCAATTCAACAAAGTATCTTGAAAGCCTTTCCGTATGGCCTGACTATTCCGTAACCAGATTACCTGAAAAATTCCACGGCACTTCGTGCAGAGCCGGGAAAATGTACTGTAATATCGACGCTGATGGAAATGTATACCCCTGCTCCCTGCTTATCGGGCAGTACTCTTCTTCATTGAATGCCCTTGATGTCGGATTCCAGAGGGCTTTTAAGAACACTCTGAGCTTCCGTGTCAGGCATGCACAGCCAGCTGCTACACCGAGTACAATTACCTTTACAGCCTCCGTCCAGGAGTTGCCCTTCAATGGAACAGGGCAGTTCGAGAG
>JAUWJE010000066.1 GCA_030607835.1 Candidatus Fermentibacterota bacterium
AACTGTTACTGTATCAGGACCTATTATTACGGTGTGCTCAGGCTGACCGATCATCGCAGCACCAGCGGCTATGGTTAGCCAGTCTGTGGCTTTAACGGTAAGCAGCGCGGCAAATTCCTTGTTCTGAAGAGTATCTGCATCGGTATAGCTTCCCGTGCCGTTGAAATAGGCAACATCAATGCCGACCATGTCGAACTGGCTGTGAAGTTTTATACCAACATCACGTCCACCGAAGTTGTTGAAATCGGATGTGCCTGTAACAGCAGCTCTGTCAAGGAAATACAGACCACCACCTGAGCAGTTGAATGCCCAGCCGAAAGGAATCTTGAACTGACCGGCTCTTATGGAAAGCTCGGGGACGATGTCCATATTAAGGAATGCGTCACAGACCTGCAGTGAGGAATTCCCGTTCCAGGTCTTGAACTGGGTACCTACACAGCCGTAAACATTGTCATTGAGTCTGGCCATGAAAGTTGTCCAGTTGTAACCTCTGAAACTGTTCTCAGGGTCATGGTTCTCTGCACCGAACATGTAGATCCATGCCTTCGTATAACCGTTGATACCGAAAGTATCGGCGCAACCACCGTCGAAGTCGGATCCAGCAAAGCTTAGCGTCGCTACAAGAGCAACAATGCAAAGTGCGTATTTCATTACGCTCCTCTCGATAATTATTTATTGCGCCGCGGCTATTTACAGATATACCAGCAATCTCTCCGCGACTACTTCCCGCACCAAATTTGAGAAACTATACTATCATAATAGGGAAATGGCAATTCTATTACAAATTATATCTTTAAACATGAAAACAATTATGTGTATTGAAGAACCGATATTGATATTGTTCGCTCTGTTCCTGGGAATGATCACAGGCAGTTTTCTTAATGTTGTTGCATGGAGGGTTCCTAGGGGAGAATCCATAATCCATCCTAGCAGCAGATGCACATCATGCGGTGTGTTGATCAAATGGTATGATAACATCCCGGTTCTCAGCTGGTTCATATTGAGAGGCAGATGCAGATATTGCGGTGAGCAATTCTCTTTCCGGTACGCACTCGTCGAACTGGTAACAGGGCTGCTCTTTGCTGGTATTGTGATGAAATACGGCGCAGGAATACTCTTTTTTCGAGATGCTGTCTTCGTGTCTCTACTTATCTGTGTGATTCTCACGGACATTGACCACTGGATTATTCTGGACTCGGTGAGCATAGGTGGCGCGATTGTTGGAATTGTTTTCTCAATCCTGCCTGGAGGCATCGGAATCCTTCGTTCCATCAGTACTGCTGCAGGTGCCTTCCTGCTTTTCTTCCTTATCCGACAGATCAGTGAACATATCCTGAAGCAGAAACCGGGTTACACTATCGCTCCGGAGGGACACGAGGATGAAACAGACGAATTCCAGGGAGGCATGGGCTGGGGTGACATAAAACTCGCTGCGATGATAGGAGCTTTTCTGGGTCCTTCCGCTACTGTAGTTGCTCTTTTCATTGCTTTCCTGACGGGAGCTTTGACTGGAATTGGAGCTATAATTGCAGGACGTAACAGAAGAATTCCAATACCATTCGGGCCTTTCCTCGCTTTTGGCGCTGCTGTATCTCTCTTTATCGGCCAGGAAATCTGGTCGCTGTACCTGAGCATTGGTCTGAGTTACTGATATGCCTTCCGCGTTTGAGACGGATTTACATGCAGGCAGGATACGCAATTCCTCTAAAGCCATAATTATACAAGAGGGAAGAATCCTGTTAACGGTTAATGGCGATGTTCAGGGGGATTTCTATCTACTTCCAGGGGGAGGTCAAAAGCATGGTGAAACGCTCCATCAGACATTGAAAAGGGAAGTTCTTGAAGAAACAGGATGGGCAGTAACAGTTGGGAAACTCCTTCTTGTCCGAGATTATATCGGAGCCAACCATGAGTTTTCCGATGAAGAGGGTGATGTTCATCAGACAGAGTTCATGTTCGAGGCCTGGCCTGTCCAGCGTCTGGATAAACCTCTTGTTCAGGACGCCTGGCAGAAAGGAATGGAGTGGATGCGAATCGACAGGTTTGATGAAATCAGATTGTATCCCTCTATTTTGAAGGAAATATTGCCGGAACTCCTGTCTGGAACGTACAAAGGACCGCTATATCTGGGGGATGTGAACTGAGACCCTCTTGAGCAATTGAAGATATTATCCGATCCATATTTGCACTCAGGATGTCGTCAGCCAATCTCGCCATGGGAATCATCCAGATTATTGAAGGATCACAATGTTCTGCAGAGTTATCTCACAGTTGCTCAAATGAGCCCCTTCAGGTATCTCTGTCGTTTCTCTTCGGGGAATTTCTCTATGGCGTACCTAAGCATTGTCCTTGGCATCTTACTGTAATACTTCTTCAGGAATATCTCCTCGGTCTTCATGTTTCTGTTGCCGACTTCCCTCAGCATCCAGCCAACCGCCTTATGGATGAGATCTTCCCTGTCTTCGAGAAGAATTTCAGCGATTCTCATTGTATCCGCGTAATCGTTCTTTCGGATGAAATACTGTGTTGAAATGATGCCGATTCTTCTCTCACACAGCTTTTCTGATCCAGCGAATTTGTAGAGGGATGTTCTATCCCGTTCGAACAACCAGGCTCCAGCGATATATGGTGCGGATGAATCGACAAGATCCCAGTTATTTATCTGTGAAGTGCTGTTCATGAAAAGATTATAAATTTCTTCCTTTCGTTCATCGTCACCTCTATCAAATGAATCACACATTAGCAGAAGCGCAAACAGTCTCTCTTCATGCCATGACGAGAATAGCAGCGTTTTTGTTTCTTGGGGTGAAAGGCCTCGAAATTCCCGAACTAGCTTTCTTATCAAAGGAACTCTTACTCCTATGAACTTATCACCCTCTCCGTATTCTCCCTTTCCAGTTTTAAAAAACCTCTGGTGTTTTGCAGCTCTGTCAGGTTCCGCGATCTCTCTTAACCTTCTTGGTATTTCATGTACAGCATTACCCATCTCTTTTCTCTCTCTCCGCTTTACGCACAAGTTGTTTCAGTGACGCGCCTATGGTGCGGGGTGTTACTAAATTGAACTCTATTTTCTCGCAGCCGTTAAAAGCGGCAAAATCAACAAGCTTCCGGGTGAATGGCATCAGGAATTCATCGTAGTCATTAAAATCGGGTTCAAACCGCAGATTCCGGATGATCATTATTCTGTTCTTTCTATCAGCCTTCGGATCCAATCTACCAATAAGCCTGTCACCCCATAGAACGGGTAGAACGTAATATCCGTGCTTTCTTTTCTCTTTTGGCATGTAACATTCAAGAATGTAATCAAATCCGAACAGTCGGCTGGTTCTGTCCCGCTGGATAATGAGATTGTCGAATGGAGATAGAAGGAATACTTTCGGTGTATTACAGCTGGACGGTATCGAATTCTGAATGGTATCTGACAATGCATAGAATCCATCTTCGTTTTCAATAGACACCTTGATAACAACACCCTCATCAACCAGCTCCTGAAGAGCATTCAGGATTGTGTCTCTTCCAGCTGCATGAAGATGGTTCACTATTTCCTTCCCGGTCGCAATTCCGTAGGATGAGAGTGCCCTGCGGACCAGAAAGCGTCCGAGTTTATCATCAAAAGGCATGGATGTATCGATATTTTCGGGAAGTACTCTCTCCGTAAGATCGTATATTCTATGGAAATTGCGGCGTTCGGTAACAATGAGATCACCCCTCCAGAAAAGAAGTTCAAGAGCGATCTTGGCCGGCTTCCAGTCCCCCCACTGTCCGGGTTCAGCGTCAGGATTCGACATAAAATCCTTCGATCCAAGAGCTCCTTCATTCCGAATTCTGTCAAGAACACCATCCATAAGGTGACCGCACTTCTCGAGCCGCTGCTTTGCCCATTTGTCCTTGGGATCACTGAATTTGTGCATTCGTGGCAGGTAGTATCTGTAATCCCTCATGGGCAGGTAGGATGCGGCATGCCCCCAGAACTCAAATATCCTCCGGTCTTTTGCCTGAAGGATATGCAGCATCTCAGAATCGTAATCCGGGAAGCTTGGCCAGAGGGTGTGGTTATGTGCTCTATGAACCACTGAGATGGTATCTATCTGGATGTAACCCAACCTCTCAATAGTGAGAGCAACAGCCTCCCTTCCTTCAGGAAGTTCCGGAGTGTCAAGAAGCATCTGGGAATCCAGACTGAGCCGGACAGCGTGCTCCCTGCTGATATCAATGGCTTTTGTCACTTACAGGTCTCACTCCCAGAAATTCAACCCGGCGTTCTTGATTACCTTCATAATATCGGGATTACCCTCAGCCATCATGCTGGCGCGGTAATGAAGACCGAAGTACAACTGAGCCATGTTGAAGAAACCTTTTTCTTTAACTGTCTCGACGAACCTGTCTGCGAGTTCCTTGCCTTCTGTCTCTTCGCAGACTGTCCGGAAAGTCTCCATTTGCTGGTCTGTAATATCAGTATTCCTGTCGGTGTACTTCTTCTCAAAAGCTTCGAGCAGCTCCTGATTGGTTGGATCGTGATACTTCTCGCGATGGACAAGCACATCGACATCCAATTTCTTACGGGGTTCCGGGTAATGCTTCGGCCAGCCAAGACAGAGTAAAACTACGGGAAGAACTCCATCCGGAAGATCCAATTTCTCCCTCATCTCAGGAATGAACTCCATTACTGTACCTATATAAACCGAGCCCAGACCCATTGCATCCGCGGCAGTACAGGTGTTCTGAGCCGCGATGATAGTATCCTGAAAGGAAATCCAGAAATGTCTGAATGCTCTGTCAGCCGCAAATGGAGCATTGCACAGAGCTGCCCATCTCTTCAGCCTGTGCATATCAATACAGAATAGTAAGGATACCGGAGCTTTTGCGATGAATTCCTGACCACAGTTGTCGGCAAACCACTGTCTCATTTCTTTGTTTTCGATGCGGATAATGGAGAATGGTTGAAGATTACCACCGGTTGCCGCATGCACTCCAGCATTAAGTACAGTATACATTACATCTTCGGGTATCGGCTTCTCCTTGAAATTCCTGCAGCTGGCCCTCTCAAGAAGTAGTTTTATTGTTTCACCGGAGTACTCGGGGCTCTCGGTTATGTCAAAGGAACCATGGTGATCTGTACTCATAGTTATCTTCACATCCTACTTCTCGAGGGTTATTATCTTGCCAAGGGTGGTGCAGAGTATTGCTCTGTTACCGTTTGGGTTAATTGCGATATCGTGCGGAGTGCCATAACTGACGGAGGATGCTTCAACATTAAGGTTCTGAGCGTTGATAACGGTTAAACCGCTGCCCTGAAATCCGACATATATGTAATGATCATCCGGAGTAACCGCTACTGATACTGCGGGAGAAGATATTGGATATGTTGAGTAGTGCTGACCGGTTCCGGTATCAATCCCCCAGATTTCATTGAGAGAATCAAGCGCGACATATATAAGATTGCCTGAGCCAGCGTAGAGATCATTGATCCCGCATGCTACTTTGCATTCCGCCGTGACAGTACCGAGATTGCTGGTGGATATCTTTTTAACAGTATTATCGTAACCATCGGCAATAAATATCGAAGACCCATCAGCTGTTATAACCGCAGCTACGGGCTCTATAAGACCGGATACCGTATCCACAGCTGTTACATCCCATGAAAGCGAACTGATGGTTGTTATGGTTCCGTTTGATCCAACTGAATAGAGGTGCCAGTTCCCACCTGTCGGGTTGGTTAGAATGAAACTGCCAAAGGAAGACAAAGGGATCGGATCATGGACTGTATATGTATCATTGCTTACGTAGAATAGGAGATTTCCACACAGCGCCAGCGCGTAGCCACCCTCTGCCGTTGCACCGACATCCTCTATCGGATATCCCTGAAGGTACACTTTAGCCCTACAGTATCCGTTCTGGTAATCGATGAAATAAAGGCTGTCCGCACCAGCAACTCCATCACCACCTCCCTTTAGATAGCAGCAGTCTTCCGGAATACCGGAAACATCCACATCCTGAAGAAAGAAGAATGGAAAATCCGTCGTAATGACCGGTCCTGTGGTTCCGCATCCAGTTCCGATAAAAATTGTTACCAGTACGATTGAGAAAAAAACAGAAATCAGTTTCATCATTATTCTCCTTTAAATAATTCATCCATACGTATAGCATCTTTCACAGCCTGGCCGAAATGGCAATTGTTGAACATTACAAATATCCTGCCTGATTCCGAACCAAGCCTGTTGATAACAGGCAGCTATGCGCGAAGCTCTTTATCGCTATATGTATAATCATACCTCAGCGGACCACCATTCCACCATTGCTTATAGTTTCTGCCGTGTAATCTTATATAACCGAATGGTTTTCCTCCTATGGCTTGTGGTGGAGGGAGATGAGGTAACTTAGGAAGATCCACCGTAACCAGACCGATACCTTTAGCACTGATCCTCTCAAGGATTTCCTGCCTGTACCATTCATCATATCTGAATTCGACTGCAAGAGGTATATCATTGGTTTCTTCATTAAGTTCCTCGATGTATCGCAAACCCTTATCAGATGGCTTGAAGGAATATGGAAACTGCGCAAGAAGCCCGGATAGCTTATCAGCCTCATTAAAGGGTTTCAGCATCTCATTGAAATCATTCCACTGATCCTTTGTCGCGTCTCTTGAATGGGTCATGCTTGAGTGCAGTTTTACAATAAATTCGAATCCTTCAGGAGTTTTGTTAACCATATTCCAGGAAACATTCGGATGCATTATCCGATAGTAGGTACTATTGACCTCAACGGTAGAGAAGCGTGAAGAATAGAAGGCAAGCATTCCGCCTCGCGATGTGCCAGGTGGGTAAAAGGGTCCTACCCAGTCAGCAAAGCTGTATCCGGATGTTCCCAGCCTTATTTCCACTTTACTTTGTGCTGATGTATTACTCAAATACAACCTTTATTCTCATTCCGGTAACTGATCAGTTCAAGTGACTTTCTATCATATTCTTCAAGATTCCGCAGTCAATCTAATCGTCGTGCGCAAAGTTCTGCAGCCTGTGATAGATTTTTCTCCGAATTTGTGACGTATTCTGTCAACCGTACTGTCAATCACTCTTCCCTTATCCCCGAACATCTCCTGCTGACGCCCGGATTCCTTCGAAAGTGAACTGAGACACACGCCGATAAGCCTTATTCTGGAATGTACAGCGGAACGAGCCATCATAGCGGCAATGCTGTAGAGAATTCTTGCGCTATCCGTTTGCCCTGAAAGAGCATATGCCCTGGAGCGACGCTGCAGATTGCTCAACCTGTACTTCAGTGTAACTGTGCTTCCGGCAAGCCCTTTATCCCGTGCCCTGCGGGCTACCTTCTGTCACATCAGCGCAAGAACCGGAAGGTACTCCTCCGGCTCCAGCACATCTGTACTGAAGGTATGCTCGTTGCTTATGGACAGCGGTTGTGAAGCTAGATCGCCGGGAACCACAGGGGAATCATCGATTCCTCTGCAGAGAAAATAGAGACTGTCACCCTGTTTTCCGAGAAGTGCCCTGAGCTGCTGCCGCGTGAATCTGTGCAGGTCCGCTATTCTCTCTATTCCAAGAGTGAAAAACCGCCTCTGTGTTACCGGACCCACACCCCAGATTCTGCCCACCTGGAAATCAGTAATGTCATCCGGTTTCAGTTCAAAAACTCCTTCTGGCTTTGCTCTGTTCGAAGCCATCTTCGCAAGAAACCTGTTCTGCGCGATACCTATACTGGCCCAGAGTCCTGTGCGGTCATGAATTGCCTTCTGTATCCGTATGGCCAGTTCACGTGGTGATGAGCTGCCAATAACCCCGGTTACATCCATGAAAGCCTCGTCGATGCTGGCAGGATCAACTATCGGTGAGAAGGAGAGCAGAACCTGGAGTATCTTCCTGGTATAGGATGTATAACTTCCGTGACTTCCTGAAATGATGACCGCATCCGGTGCCAGACGCATGGCTCTCACTATGGGCATCCCGGAACTTACCCCTCTTTCACGTGCCTCATAACTGCATGAGGCCACAACGGATCTGAGAGTCCTGCCGCCAACGATGACAGGTTTCCCATTCAGCCACGGAAAGGAAAGGCGCTCCACCGATACAAAGTAGGTGTCCATGTCGATGTGAAAGATAGTGCGGGTAGTGACAGGCACTATTTATTCGGAGTAGTGGAAATCAAGAATCCAGGTGAGATCAGATGTATCAAAATGAATTTCATAAACATCTTCTCCTTCAGTGCGTACAACGTAATGATAAAGCGGATAAGCTCCCTCGCGGCTTTCCCATTTCGAGGATACCGAAGCGATATGGTACACATGACCGTTCCACCTGAAACGGCACGGCCGTACTGTTCCTCCGGTGAAATGACTGATCATTTCGACCGGTTCATCATACCTGGTCACCACGCTCCCGCCTCCTCCACCAATTGATAATAGTAAACATATGTTTAGTAGTCAAGTTTCAAGCAAGTGGGGCCGGGCCTAAAATCTAAACATTTTTTAACAGTGTATCAACTAAAATGTTTAGATGTTAGGCCCGGCCCCTTTTATA
>JAUWJE010000258.1 GCA_030607835.1 Candidatus Fermentibacterota bacterium
ATAATGACGAGGTTCTAGCGGACTGGATTCTGAATCACACTCGGGTTTTCACGGATTCAGACTAATAGCTAGATTCCTCCCTTACTGAAGAACATAACAGGAAAAGTCTTAAGAATAAGCCTGATATTTATCCCATCCGACCTGGAGATCACATATGCAAAATCCAGAAATTGAGATTTCTTGAATCCCAGCCTGCTCCTGGCGTAAACCTGCCAGATACCGGTCAATCCAGGTTTTATTGTGAATCGCTTTTGGAGCCAGTCGCTGTTATAATGTTCCAATTCGTAATTGATGCAGGGGCGTGGCCCGACTATGCTCATATCACCCTTAAGTACGTTGAATATCTGTGGAAGCTCATCCAGCGAGGTCTTTCTGATAATTCTTCCAATTGTTGTTACAGTATCTGAACTGATCTTCTTGAATACCTTACCATTCTTTGTTTTCTTTGCCTCATCACCGTTGACGTATCTTCTGAAGTACTCTTTATGGGATTCTTCTCTGTTCATAGAATCGATCAGCATGGATCTGAATTTAAGGAATATGAATGGCTTATGATTCCTGCCGATTCTTGTCTGTTTGAAAAGCACAGCACCGGGGCTGGTCAGCGATATAATCATTGCTATGGTGATAAAGACTGGTGTTAATAGAATCAGACCTGCGATTGATAACAGTATATCAGTGATTCTCCATATCCTTTCAGTGGTTTTCGTCCACTTCCTGGCAAAGAAAGAAAGCGCACCGTAGTCTCCAAGTGATGTCCAGGGATCGAAATAACCAAGTTCGGGTATTCTTTTTGAGTATACTGAAAATGGAATCCCGGCGCTTCCTGTATGTAGGCAGAACTCGGCGATAAAATCAAAGTCCTCATCCTTGAAAACCATGATTAATTCGTGTGAACTGTCTTCTTCCATGATTTCCCTGCACACCATCAGTCGTTCAGCAGGATTATCAGGAAGGGGAGACCTGTGAATTCTCAACTTGAGAATTTTACGGAAAACCGGTGACTTACACAGCAATGACCGTATCTTAACCGTAGCTTCCTCCGGTCCGAACAGGACAAGAGAGATAGTGCCGAATCGAAACAATCGCAGAAGGAGCGGAAAGATGTTCGGGATCACAATGATTCGCATGAGAATACTGAATATCAGCCAGAATCCAACGAACAGGAGGACCGAAATCCTGCTGCTCAGAAATATGTGTGATGGAAAGTGAATCAGGAAGAGTGCTACTACATACAGCATAGACGAGATGATAATCAATCTTGTAGTCCTGAAAATATTCATTATCCTGTTTACTGTTGTCCGGACAGTATAGAGGTCTTCCACCATCATGAACAGCAGTTCGATAAGTGTAAAGAAAATCCAGGTTCCGATCATCGCTGTAATAGGAGCCGCGGTAGTATTCAGGGAACCGAAACGAATCAGTACCGCAAGAAGTATCGATACCGCGATTACGATGAAATCGCTGACAAGCAGTGCCAGGAAATACAGTCTGTTGAGTCGGAAACCCAGCTTGAAAGCCAAATCACACCTCTCTGAAGAATGATTTCACAGCTTCCGCAACAAGCTCCTGCTGTTCAGCGCTGATATCCGGGAACATTGGAAGAGTAAGATTATGAGAACTGTTGTATTCAGCCACAGGGAATTCTCCCTCTTTGTACCCCAGGTAAGCGTATGCCTGCTGCGTGTGCAGCGGAAAGGGATAATGAAGTCCGGACGCCACTTTGCATTCATTCATGTGGTTTCTCAGATTATCACGCATTGGAGTATGGATCGCATAAAGATGGTAAACATGTCTTACATTATCTTCTCTGCATGGTAGTTCAATGGGAATATCACTCAGGAGTTCATCGTACCTTGCAGCAGCTCTTATTCTGTTATCGTTCCACTGTGAGATATATCTGGATTTCACGCCGAGAACAGCTCCCTGAAAAGCGGACATCCTGTAATTGTGTCCGATGAAATCGTAATGATATTTCTCGGTGGAGCCATGATCACGAAGCTGCCTTACTTTCATGGCGAGTTCATCAGAATTCGTGGTAACTGCGCCGCCTTCACCGTATGCTCCCAGATTCTTTCCCGGATAGAAGCTGAAGGCAGCCGCTGTTCCGAAACTTCCTGCTGGTCTTCCCGCTCTGGAAGCATCGACACTCTGGCATGCATCCTCAAAAAGAAGAAGGCCGTACTTTTCGGCGATCCTCTCAAGTTCCTGAAGGTCGGCGGGTTGTCCGTAAAGGTCTACCGCAAGGATACCTTTTATACTGACTCCTGTTTTCGGATCCACCGGGCTCCCTGTACTGGAGCATCCCTCAAGAAACTCTTCAACCTTCAAGGGTGACAGATTGAACGTCTGTTTGGAAACATCGACGAAAACCGGAACGTGTCCTGCAAGCACGATTCCCTCCGCTGATGCTGTGAATGTATTGGGAGGAACGATGATACCGCTGCCCGGCTCAAGATCGGAGCCCCAGATCATGAGATGTACGGCGGCTGTGCCGCTTGATACGGCGATACAATGTTTTGTCCCGGCGATCTTCGCGAATGCTTCTTCAAAAGCGGCTACTTTCGGTCCGAGAACATAGTAACAGGTATCAAGTACTTCTTCAAGCTCCGGCTTGATCTGATCTTTAATCTGATTGTACTGGGTTTTCAGATCCATGAATGGTACAGGCATCAATGTTCCTTTCGTTTACAGCATGGATAGTATCTCAATATCAACAATATTCTACTAGATAATTCCTGTTCAGTCAGCACCCAGATGTAGGAATGGCAGACCCATCCCCCTCACCAGGGTATCACTTAACCAGAATCCAGTTGCTGTAACCGCCGATCTTTCTTCCGATCAACTTTTCCAGAGCTGAGTGAATTCTGCATGAAAGACGAAGGTGTTCAAGATCCGGGGGATCGTCCGGATCCGAATAATCTTCCGCGTTCCAGTTCTTTTCGCGGATTCGGTTCCGCATGATCTCCGGATGTGTACCATTGAAAA
>JAUWJE010000101.1 GCA_030607835.1 Candidatus Fermentibacterota bacterium
ACTGTTGGAAACCAGTGGTTGGCTTCTCCAGAGCACTTCAAGCGTCTCCATGTCTATCGCGGTTATATAGGCGTTAAGACCTCCCGAACTGCTGGCGTAGGTTCTATGTGCTGTAGATACGTAGAGAATTTCTCTCTCAACGTCAGCCCACTTAAGCCCCTGGAAAGCAAAATCTCTGTCCGCTTCGTCATCTCCGGGACAATGAGTATAGGTCTGAAAATCCAGAACCATCTCAGGCTGAAAAGTATAGGCATCAATGACAAGCAGTATCCGTGGATCAAGCACAACATCAAATCTGTTAGGGGGTGAACCGTAGAATGCAATCGTCTTCTCCTCACCGTATATGATCATGTAAAGGTGGAAACGGTCATCCCCAGGTACTGTTATTACTTCAGAGATCGTCGGGGGTGGATAATAACCCCTGATAGCATCGTTTATTCCTCCGTTATGGAAGGTTTCAGCAGGCCAGATAATGTCTGCGAACCAGCTTTCATAATCGGTAACCCGGTTTTCAATGCATTCGGCCAGTTCAAGGCTCATGAGTTCAAGAGGATCTTCCAGCATTGTATGCTCGAACTGTGGTGTTACAAGGGGTATTGGATAATAGATATTGGTTTCATCAAATGCTGGAGGTTTCGTATCCCCAACTCCAGAAAGCAGTACTATCAGGATAAGTAGAACAGTCACGGCTCTCTCCCTTCAGTTACGCTTCAGATTGGATGGATAATTCCACCTCCGTTTTAAGTACGATACGCTGAATGGCTGATTCTTGTCAATTAATACATGTGATAAAACTCCTTAACTTATCTGTGAGGGGTATTTGACATGTCAAATGGATATCTTATCTTGTTTCAGTGAATCATAACCAGCAGGCCAGGGAGGCATCACATATGTAACACTCCTCCCCTGTTCGGGAGATACGGTCAGCTGCTGAAGGGAAATTATGGATCCTGCACTATTCGTTGAGAATCTCAGTTATTCCTACGGTCAGCTCAAAGCCGTTCAGGGCATCAGCTTTCATTTGAATCCTGGTGAAATTCTTGGCTTTCTGGGTCCTAACGGCGCAGGGAAATCCACAACAATTAACATGCTGACTGGTCAGCTTACTCCTGATACCGGCTTGATTCGTATACTGGGCACGGAAATGTCCCTGGATAATCCTGAAGTGCAAGCCCGGATAGGAGTCTGCTTTGAGGAAAAGAACCTCTACCTGAATATGACAGGAAGGGAAAATCTCAAGTTCTTCTCCAGACTCTTCGGTCTGAAGGATTTTGATGTAGATACCCTTCTCCGTAAAGTTGACCTTGCTCAAAGGGCTGACGACAGGGTGAGCAGGTACTCAAAGGGTATGCGCCAGAGGCTGATGATGGCCAGGGCTATTATAAACAGTCCGGATGTGCTTTTCCTTGACGAGCCTACTAATGGCCTTGATCCGGTGTCCAGCCGTACCATTCGCAACATCATCAGGGAACAGGCCGAGCGGGGAGCCTCTGTTCTCCTCACGACACACGATATGTGGGAGGCTGATGAACTCTCGGACAGGGTCGCGTTCTTGAATGAGGGTAAACTGTATGTGGTGGATACCCCCGACAACCTGAAAATGAAATATGGCAGGAGATCAGTTAAGATACGCCTTGGAAGCGGCAGCCAGGTACGTGAGGAAACCATTGAACTCGGAGCAGCAGATGCCGGTGATAGAATCAGGACACTTGTAAATTCCGATAACCTCATGACCATACATACGGAAGAGGCAACTCTTGAGGATATTTTCATAGAGATCACCGGCAGGGGACTCGACGTGTGAGTAGCACAGTATCCAGGCTGGCAATTACAGCGGCTATTGTCCTCAAGGATCTCCGGGAATTCTCCCGAGATCGTCTCTGGATGATCCTTACACCGATATCCCTGGTTTTTATGATCGTGCTTTTCCTTGTACTTCCTGATACTCTGAACGAGAGTATCACATTGGGGGTTTATCCTTCATATCTTGCCGAATCCTTCTCACTGCTGGTTGACAGCGAAACAAGCGAATTCCAGGGGCTTGAGATAATCGGTTTTACTGATGAAGATCAACTTGCGGATGCGGTTTTCGATGGTTCTGGGAAAATCTCCATGGGTATTGCTCTTCCGGCGGATTTCACCGAATCGCTTTCATCTGGTTCCGGAGGAAGTGTCTCAGTATATGTATCCGAATCAGTCCCACAGGAGATGAGACTCGCCCTCTCAAGCGGTGTACGGGAAATCGCATATGCAGTTCAGGCTATTTATTCAGGCAGTAATCCTCTGAGCACACTACCTGTAACCATTCCCGACCTGCAGTCGAGTATTCTCGGTGAAGACATGGCAGGAGGGCAGATTCCCCTCCGCGATAGGATAAGACCGATACTGGTCATAATGATTCTTCTTATTGAAGCCCTTGCCCTGGCAGGTCTCGTTTCGGTGGAAATTGAACACAGAACTGCGACGGCATTGCTGGTTACTCCCGCGCGGATGGGAGATTTTCTTGTAGCTAAGTGCATCACAGGAACAATTCTGGCAGTGAGTCAGGCATTTCTCTTTCTTCTTGCAACAGGCGGTTTCTCCTTTGATTGGTTGCTGGTTTCACTTCTGATTCTTCTGGGAGCAGGTATGGTCTCAGCAGTGGGTATGCTGTCTGGAAGCAGTGGCAGGGATTTTATGGGTACTCTGTTCTTAGGCACGATCTTTTTTATTCCTCTAATGATACCTGCTCTTTCCATCATGTTTCCGGGTAAACCATCAATTATTATCAGGCTTCTTCCCTCATATGGTCTGACCGAGGCAATGTCCGGCGTACTGGGAGAGGGTATGGGCTGGAGTTTCGCAGCACCCCACATCCTGACAACCCTCCTGTGGGATATCTTCCTTCTCGGATCCGCCTTCTTTCTTCTCAGGCGCAGGATTGAATCACTATGAACTTATCGCGGGTGTGGAGCCTTATTTCAGGTGATCTCAGGCTTGGATTACGATCTCCGGTCATTCTATGGCTTCTGATAATGCCCTTTGTAATCACTTTCCTCCTGCAAGTTGTTTTTGTCGCACTGTTTGATCCTAAACCACGAATATGCATTCAGGATTCAGGGGAATCGGAAATTACAATGGCCCTTGAAAGAGTAGAGGGAATAAGACTTTCCCTCGCAGAGAATCCCGAAGAACTGAAAGAGTATATAGAGAACAACAATGCTGACCTTGGCCTGGTTATCGAGGATGGTTTTGATGAAGCGGTAAGGGATGGTCAGAAACCCGAACTGAAATTCTTTCTCTCAGGGGAAAGCCTGGCTTCAAACCGAATTATTATCAGCCTGCTTGTATTAGACCTGCTCCGGGAAATGGAAGACAGAGATACTCCTGTTGAAGTTGTTCTTCGAACAGGAGACGAGGATGAAGCAATACCCATTGCACGCAAACTGATACCGGCAATAGTCCTTCTCGTTCTTATCATTACGGGAATTTTCGTTCCCGCTTTCATGCTTGTGGAGGAGAAGGAACATGGCACATTAAGAGCTATTCTTGTTACCCCGGTTAGTTTGTCAGATGTTCTCTTCTCCAAAGCCCTTCTCGGCTTTGTAATGACAATAGCCATGTGTTTCATCACTCTGGCGCTCAACGGAGCCCTTTCCGGGCAGCCTCTTGCACTGCTTGCCACAATTATCGCAGGTACAGTTGTCTGCAACGCCATCGGGCTTATTTATGGCACATTGGCAGGTAACGCGAAAACCCTTTACACACTTGTAAAAAGCCTCAACATACTCCTTGCGGGTCCGATCCTGTTTTATCTCTTCACAGGTCTGCCCAAATGGATTGCAAAGATATTCCCTACTTACTGGTTCATCGACCCGCTTTACAGCATAACACTTGAAAACGCTGATTTTTCCGATATAGGTTTCAAGCTTGCAGTTGCCCTTGTAATAGGCATTGTTTTGTTTATCGCAGTCGTTCCATTGAGCAGAAGAATGATGAGAAAACTGACAGAATAATCAGGATCTGAAATATCTATACTTCAACGTTCTCAATAGTCGCTATGAGTAATCTGACTGTTAAGTGGAAATGCTTCTTTAGAGCTATCCGGATAGGAAGAGGCTGCCCGGTCGGGATTCAGATCCGGCCGGGTCGATCAATTCTTGGATGTCTCTGGTGCGCTGTTATTCAGAGACCCGCCTTGATAGCTCCCCAGGTTGACATCTCCAGGGCGCCGGCTTCTTCAGTGGTCAGGCGCTGGTGATAGATTGCTTGATCATTACTTGTACTTTCGAAGCTCGAAGGAAGCGGGTCAGATCCGCTAGCATAACCATGGGTATAGGCACCGAATGACGTGGTTTGCTCATCACCAGTGCCAAAGTAATAGGTCATATAACCGTCCCAGGAAACAGCAATTATGTAGTGGGTACCTGTATTCAGATCAATAGAAAGAGCACCGGAAGAATACCAGTCGGCTCCACTGCCGGTGACTGGCTCGGAGTCCCGGTAAACCTCACTATATGTGCCGAACTCACTCGGGCAATCGAAGACGTAATAGGTCAGGTTCTGGCTGTCGCTGAAATTGAGCCAGAATTCTGCCTCGTTCAAAACGACATCAATATCGACCTGATAGGAGTTTCCCTTAGCACGACCCGAACCTGATGAGGAGTTTGATGTATCCCCAACGATGTCGATGGTCGTGCCATCGGACTTTTCAATGATAGTGCCGCTAAGATCACAGTTTTCACTCACGGCAGGAAGGCCGTCGACAATATACATTGCCTGAGCAGAAGGAATGAAAATTAGTACAAGACCGACCGCCAACAGTGCTTTACTCATAATATTCTCCTAAACTGAACGGGTTGAGAAAAACTCCAGATCCGAGATTATTGTTTTTACAGTATAAACAAAAAGCCATTTGACTTATAATATAGTCTGATCAACCTACAGTCAAGAATACTCACAACCTATCAGGATTTTCAGACATACATTCACCGAGGCAGTTATACTTCTTTCAATAATTGATATATTAATATTAATATGTTATCAATTCACTATTATAATTATTATATTTGTTCTTATTTATATTATATCTACCATATTATTGACATACTTGCTTCTGGATGTATGTTTCATTTAGGAGACGATTAGACACTTTGCGGAAGGAGCTGTCATGTTCAAGCTATTTACTGCAGTTGCTGCTATTTCTTTCCTTTCTCTCGGCGCAGCCCATGCCGAAGGAAGTTATTCCGAGGAAGACTCCTTTTCAGCGGTTTTAGAAGCTGGTTCAAATGTAATTATCAGAAACATCAACGGGAGCATATCAATCGAGGAATGGGATTCGGATCAGCTGCTGATTGATTACATAATAAAGAGCGAAATCCTTGAGGAAACCCGATCCATCGATGTAAAATTTGAAATGATCAATGGAATACTATGCGAAGTCACCTATCCCTCTAACTGGGAATGCGGTACTGATGCAGAAGTAAATTTCTATGTCAAACTACCCCATGCTCTTAATCTGAACCTTGCGATGCAAACCGTTAATGGCAGTATATCATTGAAAAACGGGGTTGGTTCTTCGCTTATAGAAATAATAAACGGCTCCGCTGTGCTTGAGGGATTTTCCGGAGAGCTTACCGTTAACGTTGTCAGCGGTGAAATCGACCTCATAAATGTTCCGGGGCTTTCGATGGCTAACATAGTGAATGGAACAATCAGGGGAACAATTGATAATGTCGATGGTGATGTTGAGATATCCACTGTCAGCGGACTGATCGATCTTGTCATTGAAAGTGCCGCCAGAGTATCGGTAACAACCATAAGCGGTGACATAGATATTCCCGGTGTTGAGATAATTCAGAATCTGGTCGGCAGTTCCGCTGAATTCGGTCATGGGATATATGAAATCGACATAACAACTGTTTCAGGTGATATCAGTATCCGTCGCTGAACTCTCATTGCGGTCAGATCACTTCCCTGATCCTCCAAAAACTTGCTCTGACGATATAACCATCTACTAATAATAGCTGATTTATTCATCATCTATCCCTTGACACATAAGATATGAGACCGCAGAATCAGATTTTAAGTGATCGTCAAGTTTTCGTGTATGGAATAATCAAAATTCACAGGGAAGAATCCTTTAACATGTACATGTTATTAAATCTTCCAAGGAAAAGGAGCTATTGTGAAAAGTATCCTGATATTGTCATCTATTCTGATTCTGCTGCCTTCTTCTGCACTATCTTTCGGCTACCTGAATTCTCACACATCAGGCACTCCGCTGCCCGGATTCAGCGCACGCTCCACCAGTTTAGGCGGAGTAAGGGCAATTGGCCTTGGCGACGGTTCCTGCATGCTGACAAATCCTGCAGGACTTCAAAGAACAGAAGGAACACTGTTCTCTCTCTCAATTGGGCCTGGTATAGGAACTGAAACAATCCTGGACAGCCTGGGGCAACATGAGAATAACTGGATAACATTCGGAAATCTCTTTGCAGCCATGAAATTTCAGCTGAGTCCCCAATTCAATGCCGGAATCGCCCTGAGTAAGGTTTCGGACTTCTCGTATAATGCTTCTTATTACACCTATGACTTTCAGCCTGGTGATGAAAACGAGTTGATTGAGATAAGGGAGTTGAGTGTAAACGGAGGATTGTATGAATCAGTTGCTGGTCTTTCATTCAGCGCCAGTGACTGGATTAACCTTGGGCTCTCCGGGGGTCTCAGATTCGGCGGTGTCAGTTACGATTCCACTTACACAGACATTGAGCATACCGAAAACGACACACTAATCTCCTGGGAGCGGGATTTCAGTGAGTTCTGTTGGCACTGCGGTATTGAAATTCCCCTTGAATATTCGCTCTTTGGATTCTCATGGGCTTCAGAAGGAGATTCATACGATGC
>JAUWJE010000287.1 GCA_030607835.1 Candidatus Fermentibacterota bacterium
CTCATGAGCTTCCGGAGCTCCGAACAGGGTTAGAAAATAGAATCCATTCGAGTCGTAGTGAACTCCATTGAAAAATCCTCCTGTTTCTGTTGAGGACTGTATCACCTCAGGGGCTATTGATCTGATCAGCTCCTGATCATCTTTTTCAACACCTACTGGAGTCAGGAATACCGAAAATACTCTTCTGAACTCACCATAGTGTTCCGAGTTGAGTAATTTCTCGGAGAAGAAGCTGGTTTCGAGAATTTTGTCCGGAACTCGTCCACCCATTCTGTCAGCAGTAAATAATTCTCCTTCAGATGTATTGTTATTGCATGTGACAAACTCTTCTTGTTTGGGTTTTTCAAGAGCCTGAAAGGCTCTTCTGAATACGCATCCAGAGAAGAACCACCCTTTCCTCTCTCTTCCGAATATTCCCCAGTTTATAATTCCATCAGAACCTCCAGCCTTGAATACGATTCTGGCAGACGAAGATGCCGATGCCAGAGCCAGTCTATTCAGCATCTCTTTCCCAAATATTTCTGCCTTTTCAATCGCAGTGCCCGGTAGGATTACTGCAAATGAGTCTCCGCTGAATCCGGATACAAAACCTCCGCTTCCCCTGATCATTGACAGGATTCCTCTTGTATAAATGCTGTTCAGGGTATTTGAGAGAATTTCTGCTCCTCTGTTTCCCTGTCTGGAAAGGATTTCAGCCATGGATGCGAAACCTGACACATCGAATATCAGTACACTTCCTGAAACAGATCCTGAAAGATTGCCATCGGAATATTTCAATGAAATAAAACGGGGAACAAGATTAAGCACGCTTCTCCTCCCTGCATTTGAGAGACACCGAAGTGAAGCTTATTAAACAGCTTCGATTGTTGAAGGCGGCTTTGAAGTGATATTGTAAGTAACGCTGACTACACCCGGCACCTCGTCAATTATCTCCGCAGCAATCCTTTCAAGAATTTCAAATGAAAGTCTTGTTGGAGTTGCCGTTCGTGCGTCAATACTCTCCCAGCATCGCACCTCTATCTGTAAGCCAAAGTCGCGTTTGCCGTCACGCATACCTGTCACACGATCCTCATGAAGAATCGCCATGTACTGGAATGCTCCAGTATCCTTAAGCAATCGCTCAACAACGACAGTTGCCCTTCGAACAGTTTCGATTCGCTCAGGAGTAATCTCCCCTATCACTCTGGCTGCCAGCGCAGGTCCGGGAAACGGAATACGATTAAACAACTCAACTGGAAGACCAAGTGCTTTGCCGGTTTTTCTGACTCCATCCTTTCGAAGTTGTACAAGCGGTTCAAGGATCTGATACCCGAAGGTCTTCTGCGGGTCGATCCCCAACTGCTGGAAGACATTGTGCTGTCTCTTTATAGCAGCAACAGTCTCATCAATATCCGTCAGGATGGTTCCCTGGAGAAGGTATTTTGCTCCGCTTTCTTTTACAATTCTTCCGAAGACGTTCTTATAGAAACTCTGGGTGATTGCCTCACGCTTCTCCTCAGGGTCCTTGATTCCCTTTAGAGCTTCAAAAAACTCCGAACGAGCATCAATTACTTCTACCCTCACACCAAGTTCCTTGAAGAGATGGGTAACTCTCTCAGCCTCTCCCCCGCGCATCAGGCCATTTTCCACAAAAACGGTTTTTAGACGGTCTCCAAGCGCACGATGCCCCAGCATTGTCACAACTGACGAATCGATACCCCCTGACAGAGCATTTATGGCAACTCCGTCACCAACCGCTTCGCTTATCTCTTCGACCTTCTCAGTTATGAAATGATCCGTATTCAACGCTTGCGCAGTAATTTCTTCAGTCATTTTGCACTTTCCTTTACTAGTTCTTTTATTACCGTATTAAATATCCTTCAATACTTCCAATTTATAATGTATATCTTCCATTTGAAATTTGTACATATTAAATTCTTCATATTTTGATTTATACTTATTTGCCCACTCTTTATAATGCCTCTGATACCATGTCCTTCATTTTTTGAATCTTTCATACTCACATTCAATCATCCTGAATTTTACGTTTGAATATGCATATTTATCGTAAGCAGACTTACCAGGGATAAAATAATCGAAAGATCGTGATGTGAATGCTCTCTTATGAGTAGGATCACTTGGGTAATTTGTTCCCGATGGAAATGGGACGCTGATTTCGATGAAAGCACCATTCTTACTTATTCTGTGAAGCTCTTGCATGACTTTTAAAACATCATCAAGATGTTCAAGAACATCATACGCTTTTACAGCATCTATTTCGCTGTCTTCAAAAGGATAAGGGAATGTATTTAAATCA
>JAUWJE010000144.1 GCA_030607835.1 Candidatus Fermentibacterota bacterium
CTATGCGCCGGTGAATGTACATGAGAAGGGACGCGGTGCGAGTATCTACACGGAACATCTCATCAAGAAGGGTATCGTCCCTTATGATGCAATGGTTCCGAAAGCCCGAATGATTCTGAATAGACCGGATATACGGGACCGCATCTGTGGACGTCTCGCATATATCTTCGTAGATGAGTTCCAAGATGCGGACATTGGAATGCTTAAAATCTTTGAGCACTTCCGCAAGGCAGGGAGGACAACTTTATATGTTGTCGGCGATCCAGAACAATATGTGATGAGCTTTGCGTACAGAGGCCACAAACCACCAAGCTATGATCGAATTCCATTTTTCCGCTTCAAGAAATCAGCCAAATTAGTACAGATCGTTGAAAATCACCGATCAAATGGTGAAATCGTCGCCTTTGCGAACCAGTTCCGCGAGGATCCTAAACAGCGAGCAGTTAAACCTAATCGGAACGAACCTAGAGTACTGTTCATACATACCACGAAACTTGATAAAATCGTTCAGCAATTTCAGACTATGAGTGACAATGTGGAAATAGATGGTGAGAAACGGACTCGTTTATACCTCTCGGAAGAGAATGCTACTTTCGATCCTGTCAGTGCTCAATTTAAGTTGGCACCAATTTCAAACATTGGACGAAAGAAGAATACTTTACTCGGAGATGCTCTTGAACTTATATCTATCGCTCTCAATCTCAGTCAGAAAAGGATTTGCGAGGAGTTTAGGCTGTCACGGCTTCAATGGCGGGCTTTGGGTATACAACTACTAGAGGAACTCCGAGACGATCAGTATGGCATTGATCAACTCAAAGTATTTATAACTGATATATTCGATTTTCAGATATCAAAGCGGTCAGTCAAGGAGATTAAAATTGATTTGAATCTTCTTCATAGTGAATTCGTTAAAGGAGAATCGGGGCAAGTGTCAGAGCTATATGCTTCAATTCGTAAGGCGAAAGGGCTTCAAGCAGACGCGGTACTTGTAGTTGCACAAAGCATCACCGAGCTAAAGAAATGGTTGCAAACTGACCGTTCGTGCCGTCTGAAAGACAAACAAGATAAGTGCAGACTTGGATATGTAGCTTTTACGAGACCGAGAGAGATGCTTTGCATTGCCTGCTTAAAGGAGCTCGATACAGAATTAATCCATATGCTTCGGGATCTTGGAGTTATGACAATGACTGGTGATAATAGGTAAATTGGCTCATACCTCTCGAATTTGCAGTTGTCGATGGACAGTCTAACTATATTTCGAGGTAGGAGCGAAATGGTTTATTTATCTTGTAATGAATTTTCTTCCCTTTAGATTTCTTTTGGAGAATCTGAGCCATTTTTTCAAATTTCGTACGTAAATCATCATCATATTGGAATTCAAAACGGCCTTCTCCCACCTCCCTTCCAAGGAACGTTAAATTGCAGAGCATATTGATTATCTCTCTCAGTTTATTGGTTTCAATGCCACATCTCTTCATAGCCTTGAGAATATCAACATTCGTTACAATGCTTGATATTCCTATGAACTCAAAAAGCAGAGATTCAAGATCAACATTTGAAGCAGCAGTTTCAGCGATCAATGAATCCATCGCATATCTCGAATAACTCCTTTGAGCATCTTTTATATCATCCTCTTCTATAACTGTATGTTTCCTGTTGCATGCTTGGGATAGTGCTTCCTTCACCAAATAGATGATATCACGTGGTCTGGGTAAAATATGCTGAGTAATATAGTCCTTTATTGGTTGACCATCAACTACTTTACAGAAGAATTTGTCCCATACTGCTTCGGGATTAGAAAGAGATGATGTTGTATAAATACGTCTTTCAATAATTTGTAATAAGAGTTCGGGGTCAGTCCAAAGAATCCTTGTGTAGGCAATTTTATCTCTCTCTCTAGCGAGCTTTATTACTTCATTGAAGATATCACTACGAAGAAAGAGAGTTAGAGAAAGCCTTACTGGTCTACGCCTTTGATCTGCTTTCTCGAAATCAGTAACAATTCGTCTTGTTACACCTAATAGGGCAAAAATCATTTGAGATAGCAAATTCAGATCGGAATCAACACCCCAATTCTTATCAAGATTATCTATGATAATTGCTACTCTATCCTTATCCTCCAATACTTTACCAAGGTGTAATCTTAATTTTTGCACTACACCTCGATGGAGTAACTCGCTTATCCTTCTCCTCTGATTTTCTGATGAGTCTTCCGATTGTATAGATTGAAGACGATTGAGTACGTTTTCCAGTCTTACTGAGAATTCCTCTGTTATTACACTTCTATTCTCATCGCAGAATTCAATAATCTCTTTGTCTGCTTCTGTTGTTCGTATATATGCAGGTAAGTTTCTAAGATGTTCTACATAGGATTTCGCTAACTCAGAATATATCAGGTATTTCCATAGGCTTTCAATCATGAAACCCTTTTCGGAAATAGATATTGTGAGCTTTAATACTCTCAATAATCCATCTAGCTCGTATGCTACTGGTTTGATTACACATACATGATTATTCCTATAGCTACTAAGCTCATCAACCATTTTATACAGAAAAGCTGTTTTTCCTGTTCCTCTTCGTCCAACGAATATTGAACGCATTTCCTTCAGTGCTTGCTCAAATGGTCCTGTACGAATAAAATAATTCATCAGATCATCAGGTTCATATTCTGCTATCGGATCGCCAATCGAAATGCAACTTAGTTCTTCTCTCCTTCTCATTTTATCAGCATAATCTCGAGTTTCAACTCGTGTACTATTAAACGCATCTTGGATCGAATTCAACCATTTACTAGCAATACTCTCACAGTTTGCAGCTGTTTTGTGTATCCTGAGCATTTCACCGTAATCTACAGGAGATGTGTAGGGATAGTGCGCAAGCATAAGAATTTGCCTACCAAGACCATATGCTAATCCGCATATGAGAGAATTCTTTGCATTTAGAAACCTAGCATCAGTTTGGGCAGAATTATGGAAGTGTGCTACAATAGCATACGACATGTATGTATTATCTACATACCACGAAAATGACTGTACTGGCACTTCGATCGGATCATCAGTGATGACTTTCAAAGGTAATCTAGCTATTTCCCTTGTAAGTTTAACAGAAGCATTTGTCTCAACTCCAGCTTTCAGATATAGAAGAGCATAGGTTGGATTAGATTCTTTGGCAGTATCGATAATATCATTAAGTAGCGAACTCGAAAGATCATGATGAGGACATTCTGCAAAGAAGGCTTCCACAATACCCTGACTGTTACTATATGGAGTATATCCTACATTAGTCAGTACTGAAAACCGTTTATAATCTGAAAGATTTTGTGTACAAGTATTATCATTAAGAAGCCATATTCTTTTATTCAAAGCAATAGCATATCCAAGTTCAAATAATACATTATGATTCAGTGCAGTGATGTCAGCGATGAAGAGATCAGATTCCCGGATTGAATCGCAAATGGCTGTGATGATTAAATGACCACTAGTGCTAACTGACTTCCATCCTTTAATATCAACTTCGCATGTGTCTGCAATAGTCTTAATTGCTTCTTCGATCGTTTCAGCTAGACTTTCTGGTCGTGAGGGGTAAGCAACAAAGGCAGTTGGCTTGGGGGACATCATTTCAATCTCCTTGCGTATCTAAATGCCTAAAACTCGTACTGAGAAAAATAAACTCACTCCATCAAGTATTGATGTAATTAAAAAACGCACTGAAAGCAAGGTTCATTTGCATTGATTCCGTTTTGTGTTACCATAACAATCCGTTTCGTCATAAGAATTCCATATTTATGCAATTTAGTCTTTTAAAAAATGATCGGTAATATTGTCTTCCTTACTATAACGCTGGTGGTTGAGTTCCATGAGGCGGTCGAGGATTTCGAGTCTGGCGTCTTCGCTGATTGTGTAGCGGATGTTGTCATTTGCCGGTAGGTAAGGGACGCTGTGGAAACCATGATCCAGTTTGATGTCTGACCAGCCGTAGGCTTCGAGGACTGCGGTGTCGATCTTCCTGTGTATTTTCCTGAGTTTGACCAACTCTCCATCAGTTTCCATTGGATCATGGAAGAAATTATACAAGGAAGTTAAGCCTTTCTGCCTTTCGAGCATGATTTTTCGCCGGGTTGAATCAAGTTGTTTACCCAGAATATTCAGTATTTCTTCAGAATACTTGGTTATTTCTGGAAATGGAAATGTATCGAGAACATCACTCGGTGTATAAGTCATATCCATTTTTAACTTAGAACAATGTTTATATGTCCACGAGTAATGAACTGCAGATTCAAAAATACTTCGCAATGGTATACAATTCGGAGATAATACAATAATTTTGTGTGAGAATACCCATTCATTAGGAACAAGAACGAAAGCCCATGTCTTGCTAACTTGAGCTTTTATCATAACTTGAGAGGTGAAATCATCTTCTTGCCATCCTTCCGGATGCTTCTCGAAATGGGCTCCTCTGCCGATGGCATGGTACAAACCTGGAACTGCTTCTGCAAATCTCCACCATCTCTCTCTGTATAACTTCCTTTTCTTCTTTGATCGTTCTGCCCTTACTTTTTCCTCAACAATCCTGAAAACATCCGGATAGGTTCTTGCCTTTTCCTCTGGCCAGTCCCAGAAGTTGATGACCCATCTGCTGGGTTTCTGCTCCGGATGGCTGTTTAGATCACGCCCGTTGATATATGGATATAGAACATCCTTATTCCGTGGATTCTTTTCAATCAGAGCCAGCGCTTCCTCCTCTTCCAGAACGAAGCCCATTCCAAGTACTACAGATCCCTGGAAGGACAAGTTAGCATTTGCTTTCAGTTTCTTGGGTGACCATTCTTCCCGGGAAGATAAGAATGCAGAAATTGTTGGAACTTCCTTGTTGCGTATGTGAAATACGCCTCTCCACTGGCCTTTATGAACATGCACACGGCTTGTTACAATTGCAGCATCCAGTGGCCACGGTTCATCTGGATGAGCGCTGAAAATAGAATTACCCCATTTCAGTATCTGCTCCAATCCTGTCTGGCGTGTATCCCCTTCTGATATTGTGTTTATGGCCAGGAGGCCAAAGTTGCCACCTTTTCGGAGGAGCTGAATTGCTCTGAGAAAAAAGTAAGCAACAATATCTGAAGATCCTCTTTTATTCATGGCATGATATATAACCAGATATTCCCTGTATGCTTCTCCGAAGTTACCAGTGATTTTCTTGCCACCCATGAAAGGCGGATTACCTGTCATAGCATCAAATCCAGGATTCTCCCTTGTGAACACTTCGGGGAATTCCAGTGGCCAGTTGAATGGTGTGATGTTTTTTAGAAGGTCCTTTGTTTTGTTGTTCAGCTCTTGTTGGTTTTGCTGTTCTGTTATTGCCAGAGTGTGGAAATAACCTCTGAGTTTCTTTCTGTCGGTATCGGAGCCTTCCAGGAATTCCGGGGCGATGAGAAGGTTTGCCAGTTCTTTGAGGTCTTTCAGCTCTTCCTCTGCTCTTCTGTTGAGGTTTTCCTTTTCTGTTGTTTGCAGGATGCCATCTGTTGTCAGTGCTTCGAGTGTTTCTCTGAGTTGTGCTGCTTTGTTGGTCTTTTCTCTTATTATGCTTGTGAAAAGGTCTTCGGTTGTATCATGTGTTTCAAGATCCCATTTCTC
>JAUWJE010000001.1 GCA_030607835.1 Candidatus Fermentibacterota bacterium
CTTTCTGCAGAAACCTGGATCGCTTCCAGAAGCTTGCATGTTCTTTCTCTATTCCTCAACCTGTTGGATTCAGGGCTCCCAGTTTCTCAATGACTTCCGGAACAAAATGGGTTGTTGATGAAATTGTTGCCCGTGGTTACAAATATGACAGTAGCGTTTATCCCATGTTCAGGCATCGTTACGGCACACCATGCGCTCCACTCTTTCCATTTGAGCTGGAGGGCGATAAGCGATCAATTCTTGAATTACCCCTGGCTTCCATTCAATGTATGGGAGTAAAGCTGCCGGCAGCAGGCGGAGCTTACATGAGATTCTATCCAGGCATCTTTCACAGAATTATTATCAGAAGTATCTCCAGAACTGGCAGAATCCCTGTTCTTTATTTCCATCCTTGGGAAATTGATTCTTTCAATGTCTCCAATAGGATGAGTGCTCTCCAACGCTTCAGACAACATCACAATTCTGGTGAAAAGACTACTGAACGGCTCAAACGAATACTCAGAATCTACCGCGGTGTTACGCTTGACGAACTTGCATGTGAAATGAAAGATGTTAATCTGTTTAAACTCGAGTCCCTTGGTGAATAAAGGAAGTGAAGAAGCCCGGAATTTCTTCATTCCGGGTTTCTATATATACTTGAAGGGTTATTAGATCAGGGAGCGTCTATTGCTCCAACAGGACATGCGGGAACACATGCTCCGCAATCTATGCAGGCATCCTGATCTATCGTGTACTTTTCTCCTTCGCTGATGGCGTCAACGGGACATTCCGGCATGCATGCTCCGCAGGCAATACAATCGTCATTAATGGTGTGTGCCATTCTTTTCCTTTCCTTTTCCGTATACAGACTTCTTCTCTTAACAATTACAGGTAAGCGACTATATCTATTGCTAAATAACCGGTCAACTTCATTGAACGCTTCTCTTTGCTCCGGATCTTATGAGATCAAGTATTCTATCCAGCTCATCAAGGCTATGGTAACTTATTTCAATTCTACCCTTTTTTCCTGTGCCCCTGATTCTCACTCTTGTTTTAAGAAGTCGCTGGAGAGTTTCCACCAATTCCTTTTCCTCCGGAGATGTTGCTCCTTTCATTGCTGCAGGTTTCCGCTTTGGTCCTGCAACAAGCAGTCGGATTTTTTCTTCAAGCTGTCTTACTGACATGCTTCTCTTTAACGCTACAACCGCTGCCCTCTGCATGGCTGATGAATCATTAAGACCAAGAAGAGCTTTTCCGTGCCCCATTTGAAGCTGCCCTTCCCTGAGCATTTTCTGGACTGAATCTGGCAAATCAAGCAGTCGCAAGAAGTTAGCAACAGAGGATCTGTTCATACCCACTCTATTTCCCATGTCCTCCTGAGTAAGATTAAACTCGCTCGACAGTCTTTTGAAGGCTTCCGCTTTTTCCATGGGTCCAAGATCCTGGCGCTGGATATTCTCTACCAGAGCAAGAGCAAGCATCTGCTCTTTGTTAGCCTCTCTGACAATTACAGGAACTCTATTAAGACCTGCTTCTCTGGCTGCGCGCAGACGCCTTTCTCCGGCAATCAGCTGGAATCTTTTTCCCTCTTTTCTCAGAATAAGAGGTTGTATAATTCCCTGCGATCGAATTGAAGCTGCCAGCGAAGCGATTTCTTCAGGTTTCCATTCCTTTCTCGGCTGGAAAGGATTTGGATCTATAAGATTGATATCAACTTCCATTGACTTAATGGTATAACTTTCATCGTCGATTTCCGGGAATATTTCTTCAAGTCCCTTGCCAAGAGCTTTGCGCTTCCGTGTTGTCACTTTTGCAGTACCTCCTTCGCCAGATTGAGATAACTTGCGGCCCCCTTCGATCTAGCATCATAAAGAAGTGCTGGCATACCGTAACTTGGTGCCTCGCCAAGCTTTACATTTCGCGGAATACATGTGTTGTACAAAATTGAACCAAGGTGCTCTTTAACATCCTCAGCAACTTCTCGACTGAGTTTCAGGCGGCTATCATACATTGTCAGCACAACACCGTTTATTGAAAGATTCGGATTCCAGCGTTCCCGAATGTTCTTTACTGTATTCATCAAATGGGAAAGACCCTCTAGTGCATAATACTCGCTCTGCAACGTAATCAGCACTTCTGTTGCCGCAACAAGAGCATTAATTGTAAGCAGTCCCAGTGACGGAGGACAGTCAATAAGCACATAATCGAATCTGTCTACACTGCCCTCCAGAGCTTCTAAGAGAACGTACTCTCTTTCCTCTGCTCCTGCGAGCTCGATCTCGATACCCGCAAGATCGCGAGATCCCTGCACGAGAAAAAGTCCTTCCACTTCTGTTGTTGTTATCACCTCATCCAGACTGTGCTTTCCGAGGATAAGTGAACAAATATTCTTTTCCGAATCGTTGTCCAGACCAAATCCGCTGGTGGCATTCGTCTGAGGATCAAAATCAATCAGCAGGATTTCTTTGTTATTCATTGCCATGCTCGCGCCAAGGTTGATGACTGTAGTTGTTTTACCAACACCGCCCTTCTGGTTTGCTACAGCGATGATGCTGGTTTCATTCATATACAGCCCTTTTCAAAACTAAACCCCGTCAGACAGTGTATACTTATTCAATATCAGGAACAGGTTCGATACTGCACCAGAAATCCTGGTCGGTCAAGCGGAGGACAATGCAAATTTATATACTTATTTCCTTTGATCAGCTCTTTATCAGGTGGTATCCTGTAAACCAGTATTGACTTTTCGTCTGTTTTCTTCCGAATCATTGAAAGAAGAACTTCCGGTGGTGCCACTGTTCTTGCGACGAATTGATTTCCAAGAATGTCCGGATTGACATTTTCCATTCTGACAGGAATTGCTTCCGTATCTGCCAGGCCGAGTTGTTTAATCACATCAGATAGAAACTGATGTCTTTTTCTTCTTGGTTCCAGAAGGGTCATATCCATACCAAGAATTCCCAGCACAAGCCCTGGAAATCCCGCGCCGCTGCCTATATCAACAACTTTGTGGTTCCATTCGAGAAGTGGAATATATGATATTGATTCCAGAATATGTCGTCTCCATAACCTGTTGATTTCGAGGGGTCCTATCAGATTTGTTTCCAATGATCTCCTCGATAGAATGTCTGCATATTCCATCAGCAATTCCGCCTGTTCATCTTTTAGATCAAACTCAAGCAATCCGCAGTCATTCTTCATCCTGCTCTTCGTGGGAAAGGATTGTGTCAGGTAAGTCATCTCTCTGTTCCCTTTTTGGAGGAACTGTTCCACGTGGAACGCTTTCCTGCAAGATACAGCAGGAGACCCTCCAGATCGGTTGGTCTAATTCCGGGAATTCTTCCTGCGTCAGCAAGTGTTTGAGGTTTCGCTATTTCCAGTACTTCTCTGGCTTCCCAGCAGATCTCCTTTATCTCCATATATGATGGAATACTGCTCAGACTGACTGATGAGGCTCTTCTTCTTGACTCATCCCGTTTCAGGCTTCGTCTTATATAGCCGCTGTATTTCTCATCAAGCATTATTGAGAAGATTATATCTTTGTTGAACGATGCAAGCTCTGGAATCAGTTCAACCAACCGTTCTGCTTCCGCTCCTGGTCTTCTGCACCACAGCGCAGCCTGACATCCTTCAATAACACTCTTATCAAGCACTTTCTCTATCTTAACCGCTTCATTTATGTTGCCCTCGAGCAGTATCGATTTTCTTTCTGACAGAACACCTATCGATTTACCGAACTCATAAAGGCGTCTGTCGGCATTGTCCTGTCTTAAATGCAATCTGTTTTCTGCTCTGGAGGAAAACAGTCTGTAAGGCTCGTCCGTTCCCTTTGATACTATATCATCTATCATAACACCCAGGTATGAATTGCTTCTCAAGGGAATAAGCAATTTTTCACCTTTTCCAGCCCTTGCAGCGTTTGCTCCAGCAAGAAGCCCCTGTGCTGCAGCTTCTTCGTATCCTGATGTTCCGCACATCTGTCCGGCGACAAATACATTTTCAGTTCTTCTCAACCTTAAAGCTGGTGTTATTTCTGTATGATGAATAAATGAATACTCCACAGCATAGCCATAGTCAGCGATAATCGCTTCTTTGAAACCTGGCAGCGTACGAACCATCTTTTCCTGTGCTTCTGCAGGCAGACTGCTTGAAAGCCCATTCAGATAAACATCCTTGACCTGTAACCCATTGGCTCAACGTAGATATTGTGCTGTTCTCTTTCCGGAAATTTGACTACTTTATCTTCATAACTCGGGCAGTACCTTGGTCCTTTTCCATCAATTCGTCCGGCAAGCAGCGGTGAAAGATGCAGATATTCTTCTGCCGCTATCTTCGTGTTTCTGTTCGTTTTTGTTAAGTAGCATATTTCATGGTTAGTTGATCGATCACCTCTGTCGAAGCTGAATCTGAAATCTGTCTCTTCCTGCTCCTGGATACAGAGATCTCTGGTATCTACGGATGTTCTGACTATCCTGGGTGGTGTTCCGGTTTTGAAACGTTCCACGTGGAACAATCGTCTTCTTATGTCTTCCTCGAGGTTATCAGCGGCAATATCCCCTATTCTTCCGCCGCTCCATTCACACTGCCCTCTGAAGAGTCTTCCCCTGAGAAAAGTGCCCACAGCAAGAACCACTGTTCTTCCATAAATCGGGCCGTTCTTTCTGCACCTGATTCCCTCAGGCCTATCTGTGTACCCTTCCAGCGCCATAACTTCATCTTCAATGATTCCAATTCCTCTGTTGAACAGATTCTGCCTCTGATAATGAGCGTAAGCGGCTGCATCCGACTGCACTCTCGGACCCCATACGGCCGGACCTTTTCTTCTGTTAAGCATTCTGAAATGAAGTCCGGTAGCATCAGCTGCTTTCCCCATGGATCCATCAAGAGAGTCTATTTCACGGACAAGTGTTCCCTTCGCTATACCGCCTATTGCCGGGTTACATGACATTTCACCAATTCTGTCATACTTCGCCGTTATAAGAAGGACGCTGCAACCCATTCTTTCAGCGGCAAGGACAGCTTCTATTCCCGCGTGACCTCCGCCAACAACTATTACATCAACAGGATTTTCAGAATTCTTCATTTTCCAACGCACATGCTTGAAAGAGCTCTTTCCACGCTTAGAATCAGATTCTCTCCTTTTCCAAGGATACTTCGGATCTCCCTTTCAGCCTCATTAAGATGCTCGGATGCTATGGCGAATTCATCTCCAATTACAAATTCCTCAGCCGTTTGCAGATGGTTCACTATTCTGTCTATTGCCCCGACGAGTGACATGTTTCCAGGAGATGTAGAAATCCATTCTTTTACTAGAGAGAGCCCTTCTCCGGTTACGGAAGACAGTCTTCTTATCTTATTATGTTCTCCGAGGTGCTGTGTGGAAACAGGATTCAAATCACATTTGCTTGCTATTTCCAGGATTTCAGGAGATTTTTCTTTAAGTTCTTCAGGAGGGCTTATTCTACCTTCCAGCGACATCCATACGACTTTATCGCATGATTGTATTTCATGCAACACCATTTTAGATGCCTGCAGATCAAGCCCTTCTCCACCTGTTCCAGCTGTGTCACACAGGAGAATTTTCCGTCCCCTGATCTCTATATTTTCTCTTGTTCCATCCCTTGTTGTTCCTGGACTATCTGACACAAGAGCTTTTCCTCCTCCGACCAGTATATTGAAAAGTGTCGATTTGCCGGAATTGACTGGACCCATCAAAAACACCTTCTGGCCAGCTTCTATGCTGCCTGCTCTCAGCGCAAGTTTCTCTGCCGCTTTAAGTAATGACGAAAGCTCCTTAAGAATTATCATTCTCTCTGAATCAAGATGAGGTTCCCCGAATTCTATATCCCCCTCAAGTAGCTCTTTTGCTTTTTCAATTAGAATAATGAATTCTTCGCATTCCATGCCGAATCTTCCTGAAATATTTCCTGGTTCACTTTTTGCATTCCAGATTGATGCAAGTGCCATAATCTGTAATGCTTTGAGCTTCCCTGATATGAACGCTCTCCTTGTAAATTCACCCTTATCTGCTTTCCCAGCTCCATGTCTTATGAGAAGATCCATAATCCTTCTGACGATTTCCGGAACTCCGTGACATGTAATCTCGACCATTTCCTCTCCTGTGTAACTTCTTTCAGCCGGCCATGAAAAAGCTACGACTTCATCAATAACCTCTCCATTTTCAGAAATGATCCCCAATTTCCTTCTCATTCCACTGAGTCTTCCGGGTTGCAGCAACATAATTTTCTCTATAAGGTCGAAGGATCCGTTACCGCTCACTCTTATAACTGCAAGCGCTGAATATCCTTCGGGTGTGGCTGGAGCGCATATTATCTCAGGAGAGATATTACGCGCTGTATCCTGACTATTTTCTATTTGCATATTGATCCGGCAGCCTTAATCTTCCGCGGTGGTCTGGATGAATCCCTTTCCGATCAGGCTTCTTCCTTCTCCAGCTTTCGTTTGATCATTTCCTGCTGGGCAATCGTCAGCAGATTATTAGTAAACCAGTAAAGAGTCAAACCTGCTGGAAAGCGCATGAACAGGAATGTCATGAATATCGGCATCATGTACATCATGCCTTTTTGCTTCTGATCTGTCATTGTCATTTTCTGCTGGAAGAACATTGCCAGACCCATCAGCACTGCCAGCAGTCCAAGGCCATGAAGGCCCAGAATAGGGGGTTGAAGTTTGATGAGAATTTCAGGATGTGAAAGGTCCTGAATCCACATCATGAAGGGAGCTCCTCTAAGTTGAACCGAATTAGCAAGTACTCTGTAGAGGGCAAAGAAGACCGGCATCTGCATCAGCATCGGCAGACATCCGCCCAGTGGGTTAACTCCCTCTTCCCGGTAGAGTTTCTGCATTGCAGTCTGGAGCGCTTTCGGGTCATTCTTGAATTTCTCCTGGAGCGCTTTCATCTTAGGTTGAACCTGCTTGAGTTTCGCCATTGATTTGAAACTCTTGTTTGTAAGCGGCAAAAGAACCAGTTTCAGCGCCAGTGCAAGCACTATTATCTTTATTCCCCAGTTACTTACAAAAGAAATTACGGTAGTACAAAACCAGAAGAGTAGTCTTCCAATTTCCCTGATGAATGGCCATCCGAAATCCACCAGCCTGCTGGTGTCTCCTCCCAGTCTCCGTAATCTTCCATAGTCAAGGGGTCCAGCGAAAACTTTTACTCTTGTATCCTGAATTCCAATTGATGGAGATTCTTCAGGTCCTGATGGGAGAATGTATCCGTATGCTCTTTCGAATGATTCCGGTATCAGAATAATCGCGAAGTAATGAGATCTTGCGGCAATCCACCTGACATTTCCCACTTGCTCTACTTCGTTGATATCATCGGATTTCCTGTCTTTTACCTTCTCCGCATTCCACTGCGCCTTGAAATATCTTGAAGCATTAACGTTCTGTTCACTCACCGGAAGCACACCCGCAGGAATGCTTACCATCTCATCAAACCCGACTGACTCAACACTGAATCCGTAATGATCAGGTGTAAATGTATACCTTACTTCTCTTTCATCATCTGTGAACAGTATCAATGTTTGTGGCTGTTCATCGATTATCAGAGTGTCTTGGGAATCAGTGGCAAACGCTATACCTCTATCAAGCCAATTGCTTCCATTGAAGTTAATACTTCTTCCTTCTCCTGCGCCCGGCATATCTTCGAATTGAGGAAGTTCCCAGCTTCTGATCGCGCCGCCATGCGTTGTTACTTCTGCATATACCAAATCCTCGCCATTACCCCTGATTATTACTGTTATTACTCTTTCATCTGGCTCATCCAGTGTTTTTTCAGTAACATCAGTTGCAAGTGTATCTTCATATACTTTCACCGACAGAGTATCCACCGGAGGAGTTTTAACCACCTCTGAATCTTCCGGAACAGTTATTTGTTCAGGAGGGATTTGAGCTGTAACAGTTGTCTGTGTATTCACCGAATCGGTTCCCGAGCCGGTTTTTCCCATGAATTGCCAGCTGATAAACAACACTGCCGCCATTAGAACTGCCGCTACAAGTAGCCTTTTTTGATCACTCATTTGCGATTCTCCCATTTGTCAGGAACGGGATCGTATCCGCCTTTTTTGAATGGATGACATTTTAGAATCCGCAGAACAGACAGCCATCCTCCTCTTATCGCTCCGAACCTTGTTAATGCTGTTTCCGCATATCTGCTGCAGGTTGGTGTGTAAATGCAACTCTGAGGAAACAATGGTGAAATAAGTTTCCTGTAAACCTTAACAAAGGCAATAAGAAGGACTGATACGCTTATTTTCATTCCGGTTGACTTTTCTTTGTCGACTGATCCGTTACCTCGTTACTCTTTTTTCTTATCTGTCTATTTTCCTGCCTGTTTTTTCTGGTTTCCTCTATTTCTACAAGCAGTTCCACAAAATCTTTCTTTATTCTCTCCCAGTTATTTTTCAAAAGCTTACCCTCAGGCAATATAACAACGTCTGCGCCAGTGTCTGCTCCTTTTTCTCTTGAAAGATGCCGCAGTCTTCTTCGTATCAAATTTCTCTTGACAGCGTTGCCGCTCTTTGCGGACAATGAAAACCCCAGGCGAATAATGCCCAGGGAATTCAATCTGTATACCGCCCTGAAAGATGTTCCTCTGAAAGCACTGCCATTCCTCAGGATCCTTCTGAACTGGTATCCCTTCCTCAGGGTATTCTTCATTTCAGATAATATCAGGGAATCAAATTCTTTCTACCCTTACGTCGTCTTGTATTAAGTACTTTCCTGCCATTCTTACTTGCCATTCTCGCTCTGAATCCATGTCGTCTTGCTTTTGAAATATTGCTTGGCTGAAATGTTCTTTTCATTTTCTTCACTCTCTCCGGAAAACCAGACTTGACGCAGTCAGGATTCCTCCATCAGTATCACCAGTAAGTATAAATATTGATTTCAATGTTCAGCGATTATGAAAGTTAGCCAATAGAATGCTTTCTGTCAAGTATTTGCAGTAAACACTAATTGTCTGAAAAAGGTTTTCAACATTATGTTGACTATATTTACAGGGTCATTCTTCATATGTTTGTGTGTCAGTAATTTATGATACTCTTTTTCTGTGGATTCTCCTGTGGATATATGTGACAAATTGCTGCAAGTTATAGCGTTAGACTTTCGCCAACGATTGGAATGAAGATGGACAGTTTCAAACCTGACGAGTTATGGATTCAATGTCTCAGTGAAGCGGAAAAATCCCTTGAATCAACTGAATTTGAAGCCTGGCTGAAGAACTCCAGTTTCGAAGATCTTAATGGCAGTCTTCTCGTAATCCGTTTTCCAAACTCATTCGTTGCTGGTCATGCAAAATCCAGATTTGGTGAATTCCTTGAGGAACTCATTCGGGATATCTCCGGCAGAAAGGATCTTGCTCTTCAATTTATCGGTGACCCTGCGAAACCAGGTCCATCATCTTCGATTTCTATTTCCGCCAGGCGATCTTCAAATCAATCTGATACGGTTTTTCTTCGTTCAAACTATACTTTCGATCACTTTGTCGTTGGCCCTAATAATCAGCTTGCTCACGCAGGAGCACTTGCTGTAGCCCGTGGCAGTAATTCTGCCAGTTATAATCCTCTCTTTATCTACGGTGGTGTCGGACTTGGTAAAACACATCTTATCCAGGCAATAGCACATCACCTGCGTCAGGACGGAAGAGGTCGAACCTTTCACTACCTTTCCACAGAACTGCTGGTTGATCGATATATTAAATCTGTATTACAGAATGACTTCTCAAAATTCAGGAAGCTGTTCCATAATATTGATTTTCTACTGATGGACGACATTCAGTTTCTTAAAGGAAAAGAGCAGACTCAGGAAGAGTTCTTTCACCGATTCAACGAGCTCCATCAGAACGGTAAACAGATTGTTCTTACTTCAGATAGACCTCCACATGAACTTCAGGATCTTCATGAAAGGCTGATCAGTCGTTTTCAATGGGGACTCGTAGCGGATATAAAACCTCCGGAGTACGAAACACGACTTGCTATTCTTCAACTGCTATTTCGCGATGAGAAATTGGATATTTCACATGATGTCCTCGATTTTATCGCATCTTCTATCAGAAAAAATGTTCGTCAGCTTGCTGGTGTAGTACACAGACTCGCTGCAATCTCCCGTTTAACAGACTGTGATATAAATATGGATCTTGCCCAGAGAGAGATTCGCTCCTCACTCGGTTCTATAACAAGAAGACTTACAGTGGGAAACATAACTTCCGCGGTCGCTGAGGATTTCAATGTTTCACCAGGACAGCTTAAGGGAAAACAGAGGAAACGAAGTATTCTTATTCCAAGACAGGTTGCCATGTCTCTTATAAGAGAGCTTACCTCTATGTCACTAAAGGAAATAGGTTCGTTTTTTTCTGGTCGTGATCATTCAACCGTTCTAAATTCTATTGACAGAATTGATGAACTGAAGAAACAGGATCCTGAACTGGAAAGAACTATAGAAGATTTGAGAAGGAAACTTACTTCAATCTGATATGTGGAAAATTATATAGATAATTTGTTTAAAAATAGTTGTTGTTGAAAACTCATCATTCACTGAACTGTTTTCCACATTTATTCAACAACCCTAAATGAACATGTGTTCTTAATAACAGGTGACATGTCTACATATCCACATGTATAATAACTATCATTATTGTTCTCTTATAATTGTTTTCATAAAGCTGGAGGAAAACGTATGATCAAGCTTCTTGTTAATCATTCCGATTTGCTGAAAGGTCTGAACTGTGTAGCAACAGCGCTTCCTGCCAGAAGCAGTCTTCCATATCTGACCAATGTTCTTCTTGAGACAGTGGGAGACAGGTTGAAGCTATCAGCAACTGATCTGGATACTACAGTAATAACCACCATTCCTGCATCAATAACAACAGCTGGTTCAATAACACTTCCTGGAAAAAAGCTGCATGAAATTGTACGTGAATTACCTGAGGAAGAAGTAAGAATGAGCGCTACAGGTAACAGAATAACCATAAACTGTGGCCAGGGATCATTTGCTCTAAGCGGCAGTTCAAGTGAGCAATTCCCTTCACTTCCTTCAAAGAGCAGTACGGATCCATGTATCGTTCCTGTAAGTGTTTTGTCTGACGCCATAAGAAAGACTTCTTATGCGGTAGCGAGAGATGATTACAGAGCGACGTTGAATGGAGCGTTGCTTGAAATAGGTGAAAACGGATTTGAAATGGTTGCTACAGACGGGCACAGATTGAGCTGTATCAGTCTTGGAAGTATAAAATCAGATAACAGTATCAAGGCCCTTATAACGCAAAAAGCTCTTAATCTTTTCGCAAAACTCTCCTCTGCTGGTGATGTAAATATACGTTTCAAGGGTTCGCAGATATCATTTGAATTTGATAATACGATGATATTCAGTCGAACTATAGATGGTGAGTATCCTCCTTACAAGAAAGTTATTCCCAAAGAAAACGACTGTATTCTCCACACTGATAGAGAAAATCTTATATCTGTACTGAGACGTGTTAAAACAATGGCTAATCCATCAACACATCAGGTTAAGTTTTCACTTGAAAAAGATTCCATTGTAATTCAGGCGGAAAGTGCGGATGCCGGAGAGGCAAAAGAAACACTTGTCTCTGAGTATGAAGGAAATCCGTTCCAGATAGGTTTCAACTGTAATTTCCTTATGGAGATTCTCCGTAACATGCACTGTGAAAGAATAATAATGAGAATGAAGGATAGTAATACAGCTGTACTCATTAACGACGAAGAAGAATCAGAAGGAAATGATGCATACCTCGCACTGATTATGACCGTTAAACTCTCTAAAACACTGGAAAATCAGGTGGAAAGAGATTAAGGGCAATAAGGGTATAATGGTGCGCTTTGTGAATAATTGATACTAATGAAAAAAATTGAAATCCTGATAGCTGATGTCTTCAGGAAATTTGAACTGGGTAAGTACCAGAAGAGAAGTAAAATACTTGATTGCTGGGATGATGTTGTAGGTGCAGAGCTGGCTAAATTAGCCAGACCTGTTGGCTGTGACAGATCTGTAATTCTGGTAAGGATTTTGCATCCGGCTGCGGGAATGGAAATAAGACTGAGGAAAGAAGAAATACTATCGAATTTAAACAGGATTTCAGGCGAGGAGCTTTTTACTGATTTAAGAGCGATAATGCCTGGAAAAAGCGGAAGGCAAAGCAGTATTGACCGAAAACGACAAACAAAACAAAAATTACGACGCTGACTCCATTAAGGTTCTCAAAGGTCTTGAACACGTAAGAAAAAGACCAAGCATGTACATCGGCTCAACATCACAGACAGGCCTGCATCACATGGTGTGGGAGGTAGTCGATAACAGTATTGATGAAGCGCAATCAGGTTTCTGCAAACGAATAGAAATCAGCCTGCATGCAGATGGATCTGTTTCAGTTGACGATGATGGAAGAGGAATACCCGTCGGAATGCATGAGACAGGAAAACCAGCACTTGAAGTGGTTATGACTACCCTCCATGCGGGAGGAAAATTTGACAATGCCGCTTACAAGACTTCCGGGGGGCTGCATGGTGTAGGTGTGAGTGTTGTGAATGCTCTGTCGGAATGGTTGAAAGTTGAAGTTCATAAAGATGGCTATATCTATTTTCAGGAATACAGAAGAGGTAAAACTCTTGCTGAACAGAAAAAAATGGGTAAAACAGATCTTACAGGAACAAAAATCAGATTCATGCCTGATTATGAGGAAATATTTGAAACTTCTGAATTAAAATACGAAACCCTGTCCGCCAGATTAAGAGAACTTGCTTATCTAAATAACGGATTAGAAATATTTATTAATGATGAACGCTCTGAAAAAGAAATTAAAAAAGAAGAATTCTGTTTTGAGGGCGGATTGAATTCCTTTGTTTCCTACATTAACGAAGCAAATCATACACTGCATGACCCGGTAAGAATCACAGGGGAAATAGAGCTTGGTGATGAGGGGATTCTCTTAATCGATGTTGCGCTGCAGTACAATAAGGCATTTAAAGAAGATATTTTCAGCTTTGTGAACAACATAAACACGATTGACGGAGGAACGCACCTTTCCGGTCTCAAGTCAGCGCTTACAAGAACTCTGAATGATTACGCATCCACCAATAAAATGTTCACTAACAAGGATGATACATTTTCCGGCAGTGATGTAAGAGAAGGGCTTGTTATTGTAATCAGCGTTAAGATCCCTGACCCTCAATTTGAAGGTCAAACCAAAACAAGGCTGGGAAACAGGAATGTGCAGGGAGCAGTATTATCCCTTGTGAACAGAGGTCTTGCAGAATTTTTTGAGGAGAACCCTTCTATAGCAAGGAAAGTTGTACAGAAGTGTATACTCAATAACAGATCAAGACAGGCCGCAAAGAAAGCAAGAGAACTAACCAGAAGAAAATCAGCTCTTGAAACAGCTGCGCTGCCAGGTAAACTTGCGGATTGTACCGTGAATGAACCCGAAGAAGCAGAGCTGTTTATAGTTGAGGGAAATTCAGCTGGAGGATCAGCTAAACAGGGAAGAAACAGGTTCTTTCAGGCAATTCTTCCACTAAGGGGTAAAATAATCAATGTTGAAAAGGCACAACTTGGGAAAGTGCTTAACAACAATGAGATAAGAACCATAATAACTGCTGCTGGAACAGGAATAGAAGAAGATTTCGATATAGACAGTCTGCGATATCATAAAATTATAATAATGACTGATGCGGATGTAGACGGATCACATATCCGCACGCTTCTGTTAACCTTCTTTTACAGACATATGATAGAGCTGATTGAAAAAGGCTACATTTACATTGCTCAACCACCTCTGTATCTGATAAAGAAAGGTAAAACAAAACGCTACGCTTATAACGAGAAAGAAAGAAAGGAAATAATCAAGGAATTCGGAGATAAAGGTTTGGTAATACAGCGGTACAAGGGTCTGGGTGAAATGAATCCAGATCAGTTATGGGCAACAACTATGGATCCTGAAACAAGGTTACTTCTTAAGGTCCGGCTTGAGAACACTATGGAAGCAAGCCATATATTTTCTGTTCTTATGGGAGATGATGTAGAACCAAGACGTGAATTTATCCAGCTTCATGCAGCAGAAGTTAGAAACCTGGATGTTTAGAAAATTTAGAAATAAAGCATAATTATTACCTAAAATGCTTGGAGGCGGACATTTGAGCGGCAGCACAGGTAAGATAATAGATATCATAGACATAGAAGAGGAGATGAAACGCTCTTATATGGATTATTCCATGAGCGTTATAGTCTCGAGGGCACTTCCCGATGTCCGAGATGGGTTGAAGCCTGTACACAGACGAATTCTGTATTCGATGTACGAACAGAAACTTACGCACAGGCGACCGTATAAGAAATCCGCTGCAGTAGTGGGGGATGTTCTTGGAAAATATCACCCGCATGGTGATAGCGCTGTCTATGACGCAATGGTACGGATGGCGCAGGATTTCTCGCTGAGACACCCTCTGATAGATGGACAGGGAAACTTCGGATCGGTAGATGGAGATCTGGCAGCAGCGTACAGATATACGGAAGCAAGAATGTCCAGAATTGGCGAAGAACTGCTTCGAGATATCGATAGCGAAACAGTCGATATGACCCCCAATTTCGATGATCGCCTGAAAGAACCGTCCATCCTGCCCGCCGGCATGCCACATCTTCTCGTTAATGGATCATCTGGAATTGCTGTTGGTATGGCCACGAATATACCGCCACATAATCTCAGAGAAGTTGTAGAAGCCTGCTGTAGAATCATAGAGAACCCCGACCTGTCAGATGAAGAGCTTTATGAGATCATCAAGGGGCCGGATTTTCCAACAGGAGGAATAATCTCGGGACTTCGGGGAATCAGAAATGCTTACAGTACCGGAAAGGGATTAATTCATGTCCGCGGTAAAGTGACTACTGAAGTAACACCAAAAGGCAGGGAAGCAATCATAATTGTGGAAATTCCCTATCAGGTAAACAAGACGTCACTTATCGAATCTATAGTAGATCTTGTCAAACATAAGAAGATAACGATGATAGCTGATCTTCGGGATGAGTCCGACAGAGATGGCATGAGACTGGTAATAGAACTTAAGAAAGATGCTGTAACTGAAATAGTCCTTAACCAGCTTTACAAACACACCACGCTTGCAAAAACATTCGGAGCCAACTGTCTTGCTCTTGCTTCCGGAAGACCATTAAGGCTAAATCTCCGACAGATGATTGATTACTACATTGAACATCGTCATGATGTCATTGAGAGAAGGATAGCTTTCGACCTGAAAAAGGCGGAAGCAAGATCACACATTGTCGAAGGTCTGCTAAAGGCTCAGGATGTGATAGAAGAAGTAATAAAAGTTATTAGAGAATCTGGAAGCAGCGAAGAAGCAAAGAAAAAACTTATAGAAATATTTGATTTCTCCGAAATACAGGCTCAAGCCATTTTGGAAATGCGCTTAAGAAAACTTACCGGACTTGAGCGGGAAGAACTGGAAGTAGAGTTTGAAGAACTCCGGGTTCTCTTGGAAGGACTTCGAATAATGGCCTCGGATCGCTCAGAACGCATGAAGGTTGTGTCAGAGGAACTAAGGGAAGTTGCCGAGATATATGGAGAAGACAGGAAAACGGAAATAGAACCTTATGCAGCAGATGAATTTGATATTGAAGATCTTATACCTGATGATGCAATGGTAATTACCCTCTCTCGTGAAGGATACGTAAAGAGGCTTTCAACAGATACTTATAGAAGTCAACACAGAGGTGGAAAAGGAATTACTGGAGCGAGAACGAAGGAGGAAGATTCAATTGATCAGATTTTTGTATCCTCCAACCATAGTTATATACTGTTTTTCACCAATCAGGGAAGATGCTACTGGTTAAAAGTTTACAAGATTCCTGAAGTTGGAAGAATCAGCAAAGGGAAAGCTATAGTGAATCTTCTGGATCTCGAACCGGAAGAACGTCCTGTCGCGAACGTATGCGTAAAAGAATTCGATGAAAACCGCTTTATCCTGATGGCGACCAGCAATGGATTAATTAAGAAAACCCCTCTTTCCAGTTACAGCCATCCTCGACGGAACGGCATATGGGCGATCAAGCTTGATGAAAAGGCAGAACTCGTCAGTGCTTCATTGACAAACGGAAACAGCCGGGTTCTGCTTGCACTGGCAAACGGGAAGGCCAATAGATTCAGTGAAAAAGAAATACGTTCCATGGGAAGATATACAAGAGGAGTAAGAGGAATAAACGTTACTGGAGATGACCGCCTCGGTGGAATGGTTATCATGCATGTGCCAGGAAGCATGCTCACAGTGACCGAGAACGGGTTTGGAAAGAGAACGTGGTCTGAGGATTACAGACTTACTCACAGGGGAAGCGCCGGTGTTATTAACATCCGTAATATTCAGCGGAATGTCCGTGTAATTTCAATAATGCACGAGGCAAAAGAACATGAGTTAATCCTAGTTTCAGCCCTCGGCATGATAAAACGGTTACAACTCGAACAGATTAGAGAAATGGGTAGAAGCACTATGGGTGTAAGACTTATGAATCTGCCGGATAACGACAGAGTTGTTGACGCTGCTGTAGTCCAACCGGAGGATGAACAGGTTCCAATAGAGGAGTAAAAATAAAAGTAAGTGAAATAGTCCGAGAGATAGAATCCTGGAGCAAAGAGAACAAGCTCTATTCAGCTCGCCCTCCGGAAGTTGGAAAAGGTTTTTCTCTACCCGCAAAATCACTGAACAAATCTGTTATCACGCCAGAAGCAAGAGACAGCATATTCAAAATAGACCTCTTCTCAAAGGACTGGCCAGAAGCGGGAGAAATTCTTGCGTACCTTCTTTCAAAAATAAAAGAAAGTGATGGTCGGATTCTTCTCGAAAATCTATCCAGTATGAATGAACCTCCTCCTGTGGAACAGGATATGGCAACGAAATGGTTCTCCGCAGTTAGTAACCTTCCGTCTTCTGCTGTTGTTGTAGCCGTCCTCGAATTCTTCCAGTTGAGCTGGACATGGAATCAGATAGGACCGAGTACAGGATTAACATTTAATGAATTCCTCAGCCTGTTATATCGAGTGTTTCAGGTACTTGCAGAAACGCAAGGAGATATATCTCTTGTTCGGAGCCTGATACAGATGGGTTCTAACTGGCCTGAACGTTTCGGATTTATCCTCGAGAGAACGAGAATCGGCGGAGGAAATGTCATACACGCTCTGGAGAAAGCACAGGAACTGATACCTGAAATACCACATGTTTCTGAAAATTCTCTTGTTGATTTCGCTCTGGAAACAGGATGGTATCTTCTCGGAAACGAAAGCCTCCCTGTATGGAGAGCTGTTGGTAGAAATGGAGAATCTCTTCTGAGAAAGCTGCGGGGATTTTCAATACAGATGGAGTCAATAAAGGTTCTTTCAGGATTTCTTGGTCGACTGGAGGAGACGGATCAGCTTCAAAATCTGCTTGAAGATTCAATTCCAGATGAAATAGAAAAAATAGTCGGCTCACTCGAAGAAACCCTGCTTTCAGAAGTGCTTGAACTGCTTTCAGAGGAAGCGATCAGAGCGCTTAAAAGACGATCTGAAAGAGATATGTGCCTGGAAATCATAGGCATTCCCGCACGGGACTGTTCTCATTATGAATACGGACAAGCCATAGCCGAGATAATGTTGTTCAGGAGTAGAGGGAAAGCGGAGAGAAAGGTATTTATAGAGGTTTGTGCCTGTTGCGCGACAAACGAAAACGCCTGTCCTCTTATTGAAATCGCTAAACTGTCGGCTGAACGCAGGGAAACACCTTTTTATGATTCGATAAAGACAGAGCACTATTTTCGATTCATACCAATCGCTCTTTCGATTCTTGAGGGCAAAGAAAAATCTCCGGAATACAGGCGAGTTACTAATTCCATAGGTCGACTTATGGATGCAATACTGAGTCAGGATGATCCAGTCATATCACTGGAATCACTTGAGAAGTTAATGGCGGAATCAGAAATCAATTTCGATAAGCTTCTTCCGGCTATGATCCTGTTGCTTCGATCAACCAATGAATCATTGAAACATGAGCACGTTATCAAGAGCGAGATATTCGTCTCGATACTTGATCTGTTTGATGAAAATTACCGCCGAAGAATTCTTGAAGGAGAACACACAGACTGGCTTGCTCCCCTTGCTAATGGAACCATTGATTCCTGCACGAAGGTTGTTGAGGCGCTTGGGAGAATTTCAAACCGATCTCTCCGAAGTCGCTTTATGGACAAAGTGATAGCTCCTCTCTTTCAGGAGATAGGATCGGAGGAGTTAATATTTAGCGAGTTAATCACTTCGGCCGTCTCCACATACAACAGAGATATGAATTTGGAACAGCTCAGAAATGAAGAAACAAGTATCCTTGGTCAACTATTCAGAGCAGAAGACAGGAGCAAAGCGCTTAAGGTCTCAATGAATCGACTCCTGCGGATACCTGGCATAGAGGAAAAAAGCGCAAACGATCTTATTTACTGCGCCCGTAATCTTTGTGAGACTCTTTCACAGCAGGCGGTCTGGCTGGAGAAATCAGGTCACAGGATCTTCAGCAGGTTCCTCTCAAGAGGATTGACGGCTTTTGTTAAAACTCTGGTTGAGTATCCTGAGGTTTCGGAACACCTGACAAGCGGTAACCTGATGAGAGAATTGCTGACCAGACTGATTCCTTCAAAGGAAATGGAAGACAGCAATGTAGCTCTATGGCAGCTGAAAACCGCTTCGGTGTTTTTCGGTGAGACTATTCCATACTCGGTGGAAATACTTGCAGGCCGACCTGATTTAGTTGTTTCATATCTTCGAGATATTACAGAACTTGCTGTTGGCTCGATGCATGGTGAACTTGCAGGAGCTACTTTCCTTTCCTGGATGTCGAACAGACTTGAGAAAAGACTCATAGAAGAATATGCACGAAAACTTCATAGCAATTCAATTCTTACAGAACTGCAGAATGATATTGACGGATCACAGTTAATGAATGCCTGGAGAGGTGTTCGAAACAGCTCGTCAACAATACTGAGAGATGCAGTTGATTCACTGAAAGTTGTAACCCAGCAGATACTTCACAGAAAAATTGTAATAAGAGAAGGAAGAAAACTAGTTGAAGGTTTTATAGAAAATGGATCTGAGGAACTTATTTCAAAAGTCTCTGTGTCTCCGGACAGAAAAGAGGTTACAGAGCTGCAAAAAATTGCGGGAGATTTCGAGCTGATAGATATTTTCAGAATCATGGAGGGAAGAGAACCGCCTGGAAAGAAAAAACAGCTTCCTGCGAACTTAGAGCAGTTTTTCTATTCGCGCGAACGTGACCGCGAGTGTCCTCCGGGAGAGAATCCCAGCAGGTACTGGAGGAGCAAAGCCTTCTCTACTCTGGAGAATGTACTTATTGACATCATTCTGCTCTATACAAGCAATGAAAGCCTATCGAAGATTGAACAGATGATGGATGATTTTATCGAGATTGTTGGTTATCTTGGTGCCGATGAAGTCTTCAGACCGGAAATAATTTTTACAGCATTGGAAAAATCCCTTTCAAAGACGGAAAGAGGAAGAAAGCTGACCGTTCAGACTGTGGAGAAAAAGCTTGAGAAAAACATTTACAGGCTCATGTGGCGCAGAAAAGCAACGAGCAAAACAGCCGAATCTGTAAGAGGATTGATTCCGGAGAAAAAAATAACCAACATGCTTTTTGATAGAATTACCAGAGAAAATACATCAAGAGAACAGATTCTCTTCACAAAGAAATACGCAAGAATATTCGCATCGATTGAAAGCATAATCATGAAGCACAAGGACTCGGAGATACAATCTGCCAGATCGGTTCTTCAACATATCTGGATATTTAATTCGGAAGCGGTCAGACCCTCTTCAACGGTCGAAACCGCAAGAGACGCAGTAGAAACAATAACCCAGTTCTTCCTCGAAATAGGAGCCAGAACAGGGGCTGTAACCGCGCTTGAAGCCGGTACGATAAGCCTGGGCATGAGACGTAAATACAGAGATAACGCCAACACAGTTGCCATACTGATCAGATGGACGCAGGACTCATCCAGGGGAGACCTTCTTGCGCTTGTTGAAGCGCACCACCCTCTTCTTGAAGCAGTAAGCCGAGACAGCGAATTGATTCAGCTTATTGATGATATGTGGGATGACGGTAAGGCACGGTTATACATCAGGTCACTCGCGGATCGACCGGACAGACTGAAAGACCGTTTGCTTCATCATATCGGAATGAAGTCCAAATGGAACATCAATGGCATCAGATATGTCTGACCACATTGAATCTCCAGTTAAAGAAATAGCTCTTGTTTCTACTGGAGGTACTATTGAAATGATGACCGGTAGAAGAGGACTGGTTATTACAGACGGCATTAATCAGTATCTACTTGATGGAGACGTTATTCCTGCCAATATCAATGTCACAAAAATTGAATTCAGCAGTGTTCCCAGTCCACATATTACTCCTGCTAGAATGAGAGAACTCTGTCTCAGGCTTGAAGAGCTTGCAGCCTGCGGAAAATATGATGGAATTGTCGTAACTCACGGAACAGATACACTGGAAGAAAGCGCTTTTCTTGCGGATATATATTTGAATGAACAGGTGCCAGTTGTCTTTACAGCAGCAATGCGAAGTTATGCTGAGATGGGAGTTGATGGACCGAGAAACCTTAGAGGGGCTTTGCTTGTTGCTGCAAATCCTGAAGTTCATAAGTTGGGAGTTACAGTAGTTCTTAACGACGAGATTCACGCCGCAGGAAGGGTCACTAAGACGTATACAAGTAATGTAAGCAGCTTTGCGTCACCAGGCTATGGCCCTCTTGGCTTTGTGGATCAGGATAGGATTCTTCTGCAGAGAATGCCTTTATGGAGACTTCATCTGCCGCCCGGAGAACTTATTATGAACAGAAGAATAGGGCTTGTCAGAATAGCGTCTGGTTTTGGCGCAAGAGAAATCAGATTCAGTGCGGATTGTGAAGACCCTGGGCTGGTAATAGAGGCATTCGGACGGGGTAATGTTCCGGTAGATGTTGCGCTCGCGATTGAATATGCGGTAAACAAAGGCACAATAGTCTGTGTATCAAGCAGATGTTACATTGGAAGAGTGCTTGGTGTTTACAACTATTCAGGGGGTGGTGTTGATCTGGAGCAGAAAGGTGCAATCTTTGCAGGAGATATTCAGGGACACAAGCTGAGATTGCTGCTTATGGCATGTGTTGGCATGAAGTGCGACAGTCAGGAAATCAGAGAACTGCTTAAGGGACTTTGACAGTGCCGGACTTTATTGACAAACAAGAACTCATAGGTTTAGTTTACCGCATGCGGCGGAGGAACAGGCTGGTTTTATATGCCTGAGAAGGGTTTTACTGCGACTTTCATTTCTAATTCGGGTAAAACACACCATCAGTTCAATATAAGCGGGTGGAAGCTTCATCTGAGCAGGGTAATACTGGCGCTATTTGTGCTTATTGTGTCTGCCGCGGTAGTAATTGTTGCTTTAGGGTTGATTGAGACTGGAGAAACAGACAGACTCAGAGAAGAAATTTCCAGTCTGCAGGATTCCCTTGTAATAAGGCGGAATATTGAAGCACGCCTGGAGAATATTGAAGAGAATCTTGAACAGTTAGGAAGTTTCAGACAACGAATCGAAAACATCGCGGGTATTATTTCACCGCAGTTGGATTCTCCAGAGTAATAATGCGATAGAGAATAAGAAAAGAGGAAACAGGAATCATGTCCAAAAAGGAGTTTTCGTCCACCATGGATTCCATTCTTGGATCCGGCAGCACTTGCAGGGGTTCACTGAAAGTAGAGGGAGGGCTCAGAATAGATGGTACCGTGGACGGAGAAGTTATAGTATCCGGTACTCTGACTGTAGGTCGAGAAGGATTAATTTCAGGTGATGTAACGGTGAACCAGGCGATTGTTGGCGGAACAATACAGGGAACAGTGAGAGCTGAGCAGCAGCTTGAGCTTCAAAGTGGATCCAGGCTTGAGGGAGATATTTTTACACGCTCTCTTGTCATTGAAGATGGCGTCTTCTTCGAGGGTAGTTGCAAAATGAGCCATGGCAACGAGTCAGGGTCTTGATGTGGAAAATGTGGAAAAGATTGCTAAACTGTGGAAAACTACCTAACTATATGATATTCAAAAGCATACATAATCACTTAAAGTAGTTTCATAAGTTGTATCCACAACAGACACTGTCATGGAGGTATAGCGCTGTTCCCGGTTGTTTCAATGCCTGGAAGACCGATGTTCCCAAGTTGATTAATCGAAAGGCTGGTATTCAAATGGCGAAGCTCGACATACTCCGCGAGGGCGAGAAGCAGGCCAGACAGGTACTGGAGAACGCTAAAAAAGATGCCCGGCGGATAACACAGAGCATTCCAGAGATGATTGAGGAATTGAAACGGAAGAATGACGATTATCTTGGAAAAGTTGCGACCGAAGCTGAAACGGCTGTGGATAAGATTGTAATTCAGCTGAAAGAAAAGCTCGAAGGAAAGACAGACAGGAAGCTCGAATTACTGTCGGAGTATACCGTGAATCTTGAGAAGACCGCAACTGAGAGTCTTCGTGAACACATACTCAGGGGCGGGAAAGAGGACTGATGAGCCTTGATGCGATATCGAAGATAGAGGTTCTATGTCATGCTCAAACCCGTGAGAAAGTCCTTGAGAAGATAGAGTCCTCCGGAAAAGTCCACCTGATAAATATGTCGGAAATTGAGCAGTCGGAAGACATGAGATTTCTCAAACCCGCGACGTTGAATACCGATGACCTTTCCGATAAGATATCGAGTCTGAAGAAGGCAATTCAATTTCTCGAAGACGAAGCAGCCGGAGAGATGAATCAACAGCCTTCAATACCACCATCCCTTTCTGAAAAAGAGCTAATGGCGCTGTCAGAAGACGAGAATCTTCTGGAGAAAGCTCGAAGAGCATGGTTTATAGCAATCCGGAAAGCCAAGCTTGAAGGCACGGAAAAGGAACTTGAACAGGAGAGAAATTTTCTTATTGAATGGGAAGGACTGCCGGTTCCATTTGAAGATCTTAGAAAGAGTGAATCTTACCTGCTTGTTGCAGGCACTATTGAAAAAGAAGGAATTCAGCAATTGCATGAACTGGTAAATGAGAATCCTCTTTTTCATCTTGAAGTAATTCAGAAGAAAAAAAAGCTCGAGCGGGTTATCGCGGTCTTTCACGAATCCGTATCCAGAGAAGTATTGCAGTCTCTCGGAGAACTTGGATTCTCTCAACAGGACTTCGGATCCAGACAGGGGATGGTGAAAGACAACCTGAAAGAAATCTGTCGTGAGCAGAAACTTGTTGACAGCAAAATGAGATCGCTACATGAAGAAGCTGTGAAACTGTCTGCGGAGATGAAACGATTCCGAATTCTTCTTGACGCTGCTGGGCTGCTTCTTGAAAGGCTGAATGCAACAAGAACAGCGCGCGCCAGTACCAGTGTATTCATGTTCAGAGCATGGAAACGCACAAGAGATCTCCGCAGCTTGAGAAAGAACCTTGCGCAGCTGGGAGAAGTGGCTGTTGAGGAAATTGAACCTGAGAAAGACGAGACCCCTCCTTCTCCAATAACTGAAACCACAGCGGCTTCACCATATACGCTATTAACGGATATGTACGGTCAGCCCACGAGAAGAGATCCCGACCCGACGCCCCTGATAGCACCTTTTTACGCCCTTTTCTTCGGTATCTGTATCGGTGATGCGGGATACGGAATAGCTCTTGCTCTTGGATCCGCATTAGGCTGGTATCTTGTGCGCAGAAGACACGGAAATCCAAGGTTATTCCAACTTCTGTTCCAGGGGGGATTAGCGAGTATTCTGGTCGGAATCTTCCTCGGAGGCTGGTTCGGAATTTCCTTTGACAGTCTTCCAGGTTTTCTTCAGGCTCCGGCCCTGATGCTTAATAAGCTTGTGCCCGGATATCAGGTGGGTGAGGCCGGACAGGAAGGTTTCGGAGTATCGAAGCAATTTCTCTATTTAACACTTGCTCTGGGGCTGGTGCAGCTCACGGCGGGCATAGTTATCAATCTAAGGAAACGCTGGAGAGCAGGAGAGAAATTCGCAGCCGTTGTAGATCAATCCGGATGGTTGCTTGCCACTGCAGGCCTGTTCCCATGGCTGTTCAATCATTACCTGCTCAACGGTTCTCTCTATAACGTTAATGGACCGCTTGATAAAGTATTTACCACGATGCTTGCCGCAGGTGCTTTGCTCATATTCATAATGGGAGGAAGGGAAGCAAAGGGATTCGGAAAGATCGGAACTGGAGCTTATGCCCTGTACGGCATAGTGAATCTTCTCGGAGACGTACTATCGTATTCAAGACTGTTTGCCCTTGCCCTTTCGAGCGCAATAATCGCTCAGGTGATAAATCAGATGGCCGGAATGCTGGTCAACGAACTTGGAATACCGGTAGTCGGAGTAATTCTGGCCATAATGGTTGTTGTCGCTGGGCATATCTTTAACATGGCAATGGCAGCTTTAAGCGGTTTTATTCATACGGCAAGGCTGCAATTTGTAGAATTCTTCGGGAAATTCTACGATGGTACAGGAGTACCGTTCAAACCGCTGAGATATGAACCGAAATTTGTGCATATTGAGAGAGAAAATAGTAAATAATACTCTTTCCGTTTAAAGAGAAAGGAGATATTGAGTGGAACAACTAGTTGCATATATGGGAATAGCTCTTGCCTGCGCACTTGCTGGAATCGGTTCGGCTGTGGGAGTAGGTATTGCGGCTCAGGCAGCTACAGGAGTTATGAGCGTTGATCCCGGCAAATTCGGGAAACTGCTGCTTCTTTCAGCTCTGCCTGGAACACAGGGCATATACGGCTTTGTAATCGCATTCCTGCTACTCGGGAAAATGCCCCTGGTAACAAGCATGCCTGTTGCCTGGCAGGTATTCACGGCAGGTCTGCCGATAGCACTTGCCGGCCTGTTTTCAGGTATCCATCAAGGAAAAGTCTGTGCTGGCGGCGCCATGATGACGGCCAAACAGCCTGATGATTCAGCAAAATCGCTTATACTCGCGGTTTTTGTTGAATTCTACGCGATTCTTGGATTCCTTGTATCATTCCTCATGCTGCAGGGTATTGGAGGGTAATCAGAAGATGTCTCTCGAAGCAATCCTTTCAAAGATAGAGGCAGATGCGAATGAAGAAGCCGCAATCATCCGCAGGAAAGCGCTAGATGAAAAAGAGAAAGAAAGAGATAAGCAGACCGGAGAGATTGAAGAAAAGCGAAAAAGAGATCTGGACAGGATCAAGGCAAGGGTTCAGGATATGCAGAAGCGAAAGGAATACCACGTTCAAAGAGAAGCTGTCAGACAGCTGATGAACGCCCGGAGAACTCTTATGGATGAAGCAATCCGGAAGGCTGTTATTAACCTTTCCTCTGAGAACGAGGAAAATTACCTTTCAATGATAGCATCGCTTCTTAACAAATGTGATATTGAGGGGGAGGTCGAAGTTCTGATCTCTTCTGCGGATGAATCACGCATAACTGCAAAATTCCTTGAAAGGCATTCCACAGATTCCAAGAAATATATCCTTTCAGATAACAGGCACAATGAAACAGGTGGAATCATCTTCCGGGCTGGCAGGATAAGCCAGAACGGAACGTTCCCTATGATAGCAGAACTGATTCATGAAAGGCTGGTGATTGAGCTTTCTCAGATTATACCTCTGGAGAAAGACTGAAACATGTCGGATAGCTTCATATATGCTAATGGAAGAATTAGCGGCAAGGAAACAACGCTGCTGGACGATAGAATGTGGCAAATGCTAATGTCCGCACAGAATGAAGAAGAAGTGCTTCGATTTCTGGGAGACACCTGGTATGGAGGCTTCATGCAGCATCATAGTCTTGAGGACTGCTTCATCAATGCCATGGAAGTTACAGAGGAAGAACTTCTTGAGCTTTCAGAAGATGAAAGACTGGTCAGAGGGCTTCTTCACAGAAGAGATGTCAGAAATGCCAGATATATCTGGAAGAACCTGCTTTCCGTTAAGAAATCTCCTGAGGAAATAGAAATTGAGCGACCTGGATTAATATCTGTGGATACACTGGAAAAGGCAGTGCTCTCCGCTGAAGCAAGGGAAGAACTGCCAGATCTGTTCAGAGAGACTCTTGAGGAGCTTCTCGAAACGGAGGGGATCAGTGGTCCCGATCTGGATCGTTTAATGGATAATCTTGCTGCAGAGGTTGAATATGAAGAACTTCCCTGCATAAGCTCCGGGTTCAGGACTTTCGTAATGACAAGACTGGAGCAGAAGAATTTCCTTACCGCCGGTCGATGCAAACTTGCAGGATCTTCAAAACAGGAAGCTCAGGAACTGCTGCTTCATGGCGGATACCATTCCGGGGAGGAGATTGCCGAGGCATATCAGAGGAATACACTTCCCTTGCTCATTGCAGAGAATCCAGGCTTTGAAGAACCTGCCAGGGCATTTGCGGATGCCCTTGATTCCGGATCGTTCTTCTCCTTCGAAAAGGAATGCGACAGACAGCTTCTGGAGCTTCTTGAAAAAGGAGCTTTCCCTGTTTTCGGCCCATCCCCGCTGGCAGCATTCATTATTAGAAGGGAGATGGAAATTAAACATCTCAAACTTCTGGTCGCTGCAAAAACCGCCGGAGTAGATTCGAGCAGGCTTCAGGAACGCCTGCCCAGGGGATAGGAGCGCAGCATGTCGCAAGGTGGAATAGCATTTCTTGGAGACGCTGACAGCGTTCTTGGTTTCAGGGCTCTTGGAGTCGAAACGATTGTACCGGATGACGCTGATGATGCTAGAAAGCAATTTGAAAGATTAGTGAAGCAGGAAACATCGGTTATCATGATTACCGAGAAAATGATGGATTATCTGCAGGAGCAGATGGAAGAAGTAGTGCATATGGCCGTTCCAGCCGTCGTGGTTCTTCCGGGTATTACCGGAACGCTGAAACGCGGTGAGGATACTATCAGAGAACTCATAATCAGGGCTGTTGGAGTGGATTTGATGTCGGATGAGCAGAAGTAGGCTCAGGGACCGGGTAAAACCTGCCGGAGGCGATGGATGATAAAAGGAACAATCGATAAAATTGCGGGTCCGCTGGTTGTCGCGGACGGAATGAAAGACGCCAGGATGTACGACCTGGTCTATGTGTCAGACTACGCTTTGATAGGTGAGATCATCGAATTGAAGGGTGACAGGGCATCTATTCAGGTGTACGAAGAAACCGGAGGACTTAAACCTGGAGATCCTGTTGTAGCTACAGGAGAACCCCTTTCGGTTGAACTTGGTCCGGGTCTTCTTACGGCTATTTACGACGGTATCCAGCGCTCACTGGACGAGATACGCAAAGAGGCCGGAGACTGGATCACAAGAGGAATTACCATAAGGGGTCTGGATCACAAGAAGGAATGGGATTTCAAGCCCGTTGCGGAAACAGGCATGGAAGTCTCCGGGGGTGAGGTTGTGGGCGAGGTTCCCGAAACTGAAGTAATTATGCACAGAGTTATGGTTCCCCCTGGCGTAAAAGGGGAAATAACCTGGATGATAGATGAGGGTTCTTACAATGTCGATACTATCATAGCAAAGGTTAAGGAACCTTCCGGGGAAACAAGGGAACTTCAAATGTACCATAACTGGCCTGTTCGGAAACCACGTCCGGTAGCTGAGAAAAAAGCTCCCGAAGAACCTCTTTTAACCGGCCAGAGAGTTATCGATGCTTTCTTCCCGCTTGGAAAAGGTGGAACGGCCTGCGTTCCAGGACCGTTCGGCAGCGGTAAAACCGTTATTCAGCATCAGCTCGCTAAGTGGGCTGACGCGGAAATAGTCGTTTACGTTGGGTGCGGCGAGCGGGGAAACGAAATGACAGACGTTCTTCAGGAATTCCCTGAACTTGAAGATCCCAAGACCGGCAAGCCTCTTATTCTCAGAACCGTACTTGTTGCAAATACAAGCAATATGCCTGTTGCCGCGCGAGAGGCAAGCGTTTATACAGGCATAACCATCGGTGAGTATTTCCGGGATATGGGTTATTCAGTTGCCCTTATGGCTGATTCCACAAGCAGGTGGGCTGAAGCGATGAGAGAGATGTCCGGAAGACTCGAAGAGATGCCCGGAGAAGAAGGATACCCCGCATACCTGGGAACGCGGATTGCTGAGTTCTACGAACGGGCCGGGAATGTGAAGTGTATCGGAGGAGACAGGAGCGGAGCACTCACAGTTGTCGGCGCCGTCAGTCCTGCCGGCGGAGATCTTTCTGATCCTGTTGTACAGGCCACACTCAGAGTTGTTAAGGTCTTCTGGAGCCTTGAGGCGAGACTTGCATACGCAAGACACTTCCCCGCCATTGGATGGCTTGACAGCTATTCTCTCTATACCAACAACCTGAAAGAGTACTACAACAGGGAGCTTGGAGATGAATGGGTCTTGATGATGAAAGAAGCCATGGCACTGCTTCAGCGTGAAGCGAATCTTCAGGAGATAGCCCGTCTGGTTGGAGCAGAATCTCTTTCCCCTGAGGACCAGCTGATTCTATATACGGCAAGATCTCTGAGGGAGGATTTCCTTCATCAGAACGCCTTCCATGATGTTGATACTTTTACTTCCATCACAAAACAGAAGATCATGATGGAAGTAATAATGCACACACACAGTGAAATGGAAAAGGCGCTGAACACCGGTGTATCTCCCCGGAAACTGTTCAGCCTGCCTCTGAAAGAGGAAATAACCAGAATGAGGTATATCCATGAGGATAATATCTCAGACATTTCTGCAATCAAAGAACATGTAACTTCACAGATCAACGGTCTGATCGAGAAGGAACAGACCGCCTGAGGGGGCATAGGGATATGATCAGAGAATACACAACAACCGTTGAGATATCCGGCCCTCTGATGCTTGTTGACGGCGTTGAGGGTGTAGCGTACGAAGAACTGGTGGAAATAGAGCTTCCCACTGGAGAAATCCGTAACGGGAAGGTTCTTGAGATAGACAGCCGCATGGCGCTTGTACAGCTCTTCGAAGGGAGCAGCGGTACGGATATTTCCAGAAGCAAGGTTCGCTTCCTCGGGAAACAGGTCGAGCTTGGTGTTTCGGAGGAGATGCTTGGCAGAGTGTTCGATGGGCAGGGGCGTCCAAGAGCTCCGTTTGATACAGCTCCTCCTATAGTTCCCGAAAAGATGGTGAATATAAACGGAGCCCCCATCAATCCTTACGCAAGGGACTATCCGGCCGAGTTCATTCAAACCGGATTCAGTTCTATTGACGGAATCAATACGCTGGTGAGAGGGCAGAAGCTTCCAATCTTCAGCGGTAACGGACTTCCGCAGTCCATTGTTGCGGCTCAGATCGCGCGTCAGGCGAAAGTGCGTGGAAGTGAAGCAAGCTTTGCTGTCGTCTTTGCTGCGATGGGAATTACATTTGAGGAAGCCGATTACTTCATCCGTGATTTCCGTTCGACAGGAGCCATGGACAGGGCAGTTGTTTTCATGAACCTTGCGGATGATCCTGCCATTGAGCGTATCTCAACACCGAGAATGGCGCTGACAGCAGCGGAATACCTTGCTTACGAGAAAGACATGCATATCCTTGTTATTATGACAGATATGACTAATTACTGTGATGCTCTCAGAGAGATAGCCGCTGCCAGAAAAGAAGTTCCCGGAAGGCGGGGTTATCCCGGTTACCTTTACACAGATCTTGCATCGATTTACGAACGGGCGGGAAGAATCAAGGGGAGAAAAGGATCGATTACACAGATCCCTATTCTTACAATGCCGGAAGACGACAAGACTCATCCAATTCCCGACCTTACCGGTTATATCACTGAGGGTCAGCTGATCCTCAACAGAGAGCTTCACAAGAAGGGGATCTACCCTCCCATGGATGTTATGGAATCTCTTTCGAGACTCAAGGATAAAGGTATTGGGGAGGGGAAGACGCGCGGAGACCACGCAGATCTTTTCAATCAGCTCATGGCAGCCTACTCGGCCGGAAAGGATGCAAGAGAACTTGCAGTTATCCTTGGCGCGGCAGCGTTGAGCCCGCTTGATCAGAAGTACCTTAAATTCGCTGGGGAATATGAAAAGCTGTACATCAGCCAGGGAGAACATGAAAACAGGAATATTGACGAAACTCTGGACCTTGGCTGGGAACTTCTGAAGCTTCTCCCAAGGGAGGAAATGAAACGAATTGATCCAAAACGCCTTGATAAATACTGGCCTGTGAGCGACAGGGCAAAAGCAGCGGGAAGCTGATGGCGATAAAGGTTCGTGCCACCAGAATGGAGCTTCTTCAGCTCCGGAAAAAGGTAGGCCTGGCTCAAAGGGGTCATAAGCTCCTGAAGGACAAACTTGACGAACTGATGCGCCAGTTCAAGATATTGATAAAGGAATATGAAGGAGCCAGGAGCGAACTCGAAAAGGAACTCAGCATTGCTTACGGCGAGTTCCTTTTCGCGAGGGCCGCAATGACGGAACCTGGTCTTCTCGATGCTCTTCGATATCCCGGAGCCGTAGCAAATGTGCAAACCTCCAAAAGGAAGATCATGAACCTGATTCTACCCGTATTTGAGGTGTCCATAAAGGGGAATGTTCGTAATTACGGAATGTTCGACACGCCCGTGGAGCTGGATGAAGCTCTGGAGGTTTATAAAAGGATACTGCCCCACATCGTGAAGCTGGCGGAACAGGAAAAGGCTATAAGCCTGCTTGCCAGGGAAATCGATACCACCAGGCGTAGAGTCAACGCTCTTGAATACAAGCTGATCCCTGAACTTCAGGAAGCCATAAGGTCTGTTAGATTGAAACTGGACGAAATGGAACGCGGAAATCTTACGCGGCTTATGAAGGTGAAGGAAATGGTTGAGGAAAAACGCAAGAAAAACCGCGCCTAGGCAGACTAACCTTTCTTTCGTGATCAGACCGGGAAATGCTATATTATATGTCTCCATACAGTCAGAACTAATTATTTCAAAAATACAGCCTTGATATTCCGTCTCGAATGATTTATCAATTAAATGATGAAATTGATTTTCAAGTTTAAACAGGGAAGGGAAATATTGAAAATTATATTTATGCTTTTTGTGGTCTTTTCATTCTCCAAGATAACGAGCGCTGATTATACGGTAAACTACGGCTGGGAAAGTACAGACACCATTCTGGGTATGCGTCCTGCCGATTGTGTAATAGCTCAAATTGCCACCGATCCTGTACACGGAGGTTCCCAGTCGCTTTATCTTGAACGAGTTTCTGATGATACTCCCCAGGCATACATAGCCTGGATTGTAGGCCTTCAGGATGGCGATGAGATTACTGTCAGCGTATGGTTTTACGATGATACGCCGGGATCAGCCCCAAGAGGAAGAACCTGGGCACACTGGAATGACAGCCCCGGAGATGTGAACGTTTACAGCGGGAGTGCAAGCGGTCCTGGCTTTTTCACAACAGGTATAGGCTGGGAAGAAATAGAATGGACATGGACTGTTGTAGACAGTCATACCGGTCTTGTTATTGAAGCAAGGATATACTCAAATCCGGGTGATGCTGTCTGGATCGATGATATGACCGTCACCGTTCCCGATCATGCTACCATTTATACTCCTGGAACCGTCGCTCTTGAAAACAGCACCTGGGGTGACATAAAAGCGGCATTCTAGTTTATTGACATGCACGCTCTGGTGCGTGTCCCCAAAGAGCATGACTCTCTGGTGCATGTCCCCTCTTAGTTAGAAAAGCTCACCAAGTTTCTCAACCATATTTACAGCGCCCTCGAAAACTTCTGCAGGTCCATTCGCAAGCATATATGCGGGAGTTGTGACAATCTTTCTATCCCTGTCCACAATGGAATCATTGACAGGGCAGTTCACATGAACTGCGCCCATGGAATTAATGGCATCAGCTGTTTCAGGATGAGAGCCGATAGTCAGTCTTGCTCCAGGGATTGTTCTGGCCAGTATTACAGGAGCAATACACATCGCCGCAATCGGCTTACCGTTTTCCAGAGCTTCATCGATCAGTTTTCTGACATCCTGATTTACGGAGCATTCAGGTCCATCCTTCGCGAAGGAGCAGAGCGTCAGCGCCGCGCCGAAACCTCCAGGGAAAACAACAGCATCGTAATCATCAGTCGAGAGATCCGCCAGAGGCCTTATTTCACCCCTTGCAATTCTTGCAGATTCCACGAGAGCGTTTCTTGATTCACGTTCCGGTTTTTCTGTGCAGTGATCAACAGCAGCTGACTGCTCTATATCCGGAGCAGTGAATATTATGTCGTAACCTGCTCTGTCCAGAGCGATAAGAGCGGAAACAGCTTCATGAATCTCCGTGCCGTCCTTTACACCGCACCCGCTTAGAACAAATGCAACTTTTCTTCTCATTTGAATTCCTTTCATAATGTACAACCGTGTGAATCTAAATGAACAGATACTACATCAGGTACAACCAGTCCAGCGGGCTGCGGGGTTTCACGCGAACGGTCAGTAGAGTATCTTCGTAAAGAATTATTCAGGAGGGTTAAACATGTCCAGATTACTTTTTCCATTTCTTGTTCTTCTGATGATGCTTTCATCATGCTACTATGGAGCCATGCAGGGCGCGCACACACTTGGAGAGGATCACCTTACAGTAACAGGAGGCGTGACCCTTCCAGCGTATTTCTCAGCTGAATCGAAAAAGGAGGCTGAAGACAGCAGAGTAGATTTCCTTCAGGTATATCCATCGTTAAGTATTGCCACAGGGGCAACAGACAGGATTGATCTTGGAGCATCGTCTTTCGGATATGGCGTTGGACCCTTCATCAAATACAACCTGATGCCGCCTTCGAACCCAACCGCAATATCGGCACTATTGAACATGAACTACATTATTCCCATGCAGGTTATGCTGCCTAGAATATCCCTCAGTGCAGGACACCGTTTTGACCGTGATCTTGAGATATTCATAGGATGTGACGCTGGATACGGACCTGATCTCGCTAATATCCCCAGAACGCAGGACGGCGGACATGACTGGGATTTAGTGGAGAATTCATTTTTTTCCTGCATACGAACCGGCTGCATCTATGAATTGAGAGGTCCGGGCAGTCCGAACGCAAACAGGACGTACATACCTGAATCCATCATGTTCCAGTTTTCCATTCCACTTGATCTTACAAGGGGTATGATACTTGCCGGGCTTGCTGTCACATATTAAGGTGTTCCTCAGGAGTATTCCTAAGCAGGAATAATGCACGCAATCCAGATATAGACATGATAGAATGTTACCGGAATGTATTATTCAGAAGGGAATTTCGGGTTGATACCAATAACTGATATGCATGTTCATACAAGCGACTCTCCCGATGCCGATATTCCAGCGCGTGAATTGGTCGCACGAGGCCTGAATATGAATCTTGCCGGAATCGGTTTTGTCGCTCACGTTGATCTAGATCCGGAGGATTACTGTTATGGAGGATTCAAGGAAAACACTTACAATCGATCCATAGAGCTTGCCAGGAGGGAAGCAGCCAACAGAATACTCGTTCTGAAAGGAATAGAAGTTGGGGAACCCCATATTTACGAGGAACAGGTGAAGGAGATAGTCGATTACTCAGCATATGACTTCATCACAGGTGCTATACATTCAGTTGAGGGAGCAGGTATGATTCTGGGGAAGTCGGCTTACGAAAACGCGAATCCGCTTGAAATTGTGGAGCGGTATTACACTGAAACGCTGCAAATGGTTGCAGAAGCGGATATGGACATACTTGCGCACATGGGCCTTTTCAGAAGAGGACTGGCGCTTGCCGGGCTCGAGCATGATTTCAACGAACTGGAGCTGTGGCCCGATACAATTCTTCGTATTCTCGAGATCATTATAGACAGGAACATCTCACTTGAACTGAACACATCCGGTCTGCGCCGCAGGGAAAATATCACATACCCCACGCCTTGGATTCTCGAGTTATATCACAGGATTGGAGGAACACTTATTACCATCGGGTCAGATACTCACCGTGAGCCATATGTTTTCTTCGGTCTTTTCGATGGCAGACAACTCCTGATTGAATCGGGATTCAAAGAAGTTTTCTGCTTCGAAAACAGAATTCCGAAGAGAATGTCACTGGTTTAATAATTCTATCTCCCTTTACATTACTGGAATAAGTCGTAAGAATATTACCCGGCGGTAGAGCACCGCCATGCAAACCGGAAGAGATTCCGGGACGCAAAGCCACGGATCCCAGCCGCTGTTTGGGGATGGCGGAAGGAAAGCCGGGTTGCCGTTTGACCATTGCAAACCGGAAGAGATTCCGGGACGCAAAGCCACGGGTCCCAGTCCGGGAAACCGGGAAGGACAGCCGGGTTACCAGACGTCCGTTGCGGGAAACCGCTGACGGATTGAGGAGGTGCTCACGATGAGGTGGATACCACTGCTTATGGTTGCACTTCTACCGTCGGTTCTGCTGGCAAGCGTGACTGTATCAACCAGCATTGCCAATGCTGACACTTTTGTCACCATTGCGCGAGATGCCATGGATGATGGAGATTACGTTACCGCTTTTGCTCTTTATGAGTGTGCTCTTCGAAGAGAACCCCACTCTTCAGCAGCCCTTGCAGGTCGCCTGGCGGCCAGGGCGCATTTGGAGGAGTGCATTGGAACAGAGCTAATGGTAGCGTCACGCTGAATGCAGGCCGTCAGTGCACACGGGACGGGCTCTTCGGAGTCCGTCCCGCCTAACCCAGAATTGCCGTTCCGGTTATTTCAGCAAGAATTCTCGGCAATACAACTTCTCCGGATTTGGTCTGACCGTTCTCGATCAGCGCGGCGATGATCCTCGGGAGAGCCAGCCCCGAACCGTTCAGTGTGTGTACGAATTGAGGTTTGCCACCACCTGCTGGTTTGTATCTGATCTTTCCCCGTCTTGACTGAAAATCTCTGAAATTGGAGACAGAAGAGACTTCCAGCCACTTTTCCTGGCCGGCTGACCACACTTCGAAATCGTAGCATTTTGCCGCAGCAAAGCTGAGGTCTCCCGTCGCTAGAATGGAGATTCTGTAGGGAAGTTCAAGGAGAGAAAGCATCTTCTCGACGTGTGCAACCATTTCTTCGAGGGCGGTTTCTGAGCGATCAGGATGTTCTACTCTTACCATCTCCACTTTTTCGAACTGATGAACCCTGTTGAGTCCTCTTGTATCCTTCCCGTAACTCCCGGCTTCCCTTCGGAAACAGGGTGTGTAACCGAATAACTTCACCGGAAGGTC
>JAUWJE010000053.1 GCA_030607835.1 Candidatus Fermentibacterota bacterium
CAGATTCGATGTAGCCGTAGTCCGAGGTACTCCTTCCGAATTCAGAATGGCCACCTACCTCGAGGATGCTTTCCGCCCCTAACGACTGTAACTTGTGAAATATGCAGGGCAAACATATCTTACAGCCAGGAGGTTCGCATGCATTTCTTTTCTCTCTTCATTACAGCTCTATGCTCCATAACAGGTGTCTGGAACGCCTGGCAATACAATAACGGGAATTGGGATGAGATCGCCCGGTTACTGTCCCTGAATGGTTACGACACTGTTTTCTACTGTGCTGCCTATGGACCGGAAACTGATACTGAAGGTCTTCAGGAATGTCTGAACGCATGCACTCCCCTTGGAATCGATGTTCACGCGTGGGTTGTTCTGTGGAAAACAGGCAAGTGTCCGGTGGAGGATCAGAATCAATTCGAGCTGGACGGAAGATTGCAGGTTTCCAGTGACGGAGCGCTCGAGAACTGGCTCTGTCCTACAGATCCGCAGAATGTCCGCCTTATGGCACAGTTATGTCTCAAACTGGCAGCAGAGTATCCTGTTGCGGGAATACAGCTCGACTATATAAGATTTTCTAGCAACCGTGTCTGTTTCTGCGACGGATGCCGCGCTCGCTTCCGCAGTCACCTCGGAGTCCGTTCTTTTAACTGGCCGTCCAACTGTGTCAGCGGCGGAAGACTGCACGACAGTTTCATGCAGTGGCGTGCTGATATGATAACCGATGCCGTGCAGGCTGTGAGGGATTCTCTCTCCGGAATTAACCGGGTCGTACTGCTTTCTGTGGCCGGTACACCCCGCGAACAGGAGATGCGGTACTTCAGTCAGCCGTGGGATGCCTGGCTTCGAAGCGGAATTGTGGATTTTGTGGTTACCATGAATTATACTGAATCCGATTCTGAGTTTGTGTTCTGGGGTGAACAGCAGCTGGAAATGGCTGGAGACAGATCAATCAGTTGTGGAATAGGTCCATTCTCGACCCGTTCAACTCTCACATTATCGGAGACTGAACACCAGGCGGCTCTTGCGGAGGAGATGGGATTTGACGGATGGGTCATATTTCATCTCTCCAGTGTATTCCTTGAGAGACTGCACTCCACCGCTCAAATACCGGGCAGCAGATCGAACCCGATTCGACTCCAATGATGACCTCCCCTTGAAATCCACTGCATTAATTCGTACACTCTAAGAAGAAGCATTACAAAGGAGTGAGAATATTGCTTACTCGTACGAGAAGCCTGGCTGTGTTCGGTATCGATTCATATCCCGTCGATATCGAAGCCGATATGTCCATGGGACTGCCGACTTTTACAATCGTAGGATTGCCTGACAGTGCTGTTCGTGAATCACGACAACGAGTTACAGCTGCCATAGCTAATCTTGGTTTCAGGCTTCCAGGCAAAAAGATAACAATCAATATGGCTCCTGCCGGAAGAAAAAAAGAAGGACCCGGTTTCGACCTTCCCATCGCGATCAGCATTCTCGCTGCCTCCGGCATAATTCCAGCGGCGACAATTGAAGACTATTTTTTTATCGGTGAACTTGCTCTTGATGGAACGCTGCGTCCGGTTCCCGGAGTGCTCTCAATGGCTGACAGAGCAAGAAAAGAAAGGCATTCGGGACTGATCGTGCCTGTCTCCAATTCAACGGAAGCAGCTGTAGTTTCCGGGCAGAAAGTATTTCCAATCGCTGATCTCAATCATGTAATTGATTTTCTGTTAGATAAATCAACTATAGAGCCTGCCATCTATTCACAGGCACGTTCTGACACACATAGGAAAGAGGATCCTGACTTCAGTGACGTTCGAGGTCAGGAATTCGCAAAAAGAGCTCTCGAGGTAGCCGCTGCCGGTGGACACAATATTCTACTGATTGGTCCTCCGGGCTCCGGTAAAACGATGCTCGCCAGAAGACTTCCATCAATCCTACCTTCTTTACATCCTGATGAGGCGATTGAAACGACAAAAATCCATAGTGTCGCGGGGCTTCTCCGGAGTGGAGGATCTCTTCTGGAAACCCGCCCGTTCCGGTCGCCTCACCATACTGTTTCTGACGCCGGATTGATAGGAGGGGGGGCTATTCCCAGGCCGGGTGAGGTAAGTCTGGCGCATAACGGTGTACTATTTCTGGATGAGCTGCCCGAATTCAGAAGGAACGTTCTGGAGGTTCTCAGACAGCCTCTGGAGGATGGCACAGTCACAATTACAAGAGCATCCATGTCGATGACTTTCCCTGCGAGCTTTACTCTGGTTGCGGCAATGAACCCATGTCCCTGCGGATATTTCACGGATCCGGGTCATTCGTGCGACTGCACCGGTCCACAGATACAGAGATACCTTCAGAAGATATCCGGACCACTTCTGGACAGAATTGACATTCATATTGATGTTGCCCCGGTCAAATACCGTGATCTGTCATGCAATCTTCCCACAGGGGAGAAATCTACGGTTATAAGAAAGCGTGTAATCGAAGCAAGGAAAATCCAGTTCAATCGATTCAAGAATGCTGACGGCCTGTACTGCAACGTCGGGATGACTTCTCCCATGGTGAGGAGATACTGCCATCTCAGCAACGAAGTCGGCAGACTCCTGAAATCCGCGATGGATATGTACGGTTTTTCAGCCAGGGCTTACGACCGGATCGTTAAAGTATCACGAACAATTGCCGAGCTTGCGGGTTCAGAAGACATACGAACTGAACACATCGCCGAAGCGGTGCAGTACCGTTCACTGAATTACCTGTAGGGTCATACCTGACCCTGGAGCTTATTTAAGGATAATCACCGATGCCTGTGCTGATATCCCTGCTGCGGTAACCCTTACAATGTAGAATCCCGTTCTGATTGATGACACGGACAGTGTACAGGATGAATCCTCAAGTGTACCGGATGCTACAAGCCTTCCCGAGGTATCGTACAGTTCCACTGTTCCCTGTTCCGCTTCAGCATAAGTCAGAATCAGCTCCGACTGACAGGGATTCTGCGCAATCACCAGTCCTGATGGTGCATCGATCTCACCACTCTCATCATCCTCAATACCAAGCATGTGCATTGCAGGCAGTAATGTTGGATCGCCAAGCAGGGCCATACCCAGATGCCATGATTTCTCCATGGAGGACAGGCCGTTTATAGCGATGTGGTCCCACCAGTCCATGTAGGCTTCACCTATCGATGCGCCCTGGCCCATTGGATAGTAGAACTGGGTGAACTGAAGCATGGAACCGGTCTTTGTGCTTCCAATAGAAGCCAATCCTGCGGAAGTGCAGAATGCGTAGACCGCTCCCATGCAGCGAGATGTTGTGAAGCGTGCATTTGAACACGCAAACAGATTGTAGAAATGCGCCTGTGGGTTGGCGGGTACGATCTCATCCCAGGTTGTAGTAGGTCCCTGAGCCCAGTAATGAGTATTCGGTCCGGAATGTACATAGGGGCTTATCCATACGTAAGCATCCGGAAGCCTGGTCTCCAGATAATCGGTGCCGTTGGTTCCGTTGATATCGTTCACCAGTATCGTGTTGGGGTAGAGATGCTGCATTGAATTCAGGTAGCTGCTCCCCCAACCTGCCCAGTCATCATCCACATAACACAGAGCAGTCAGCGGATCTGGACCACCATTCATCCGCCAGACATGGTTACGTTCGATGTAGTTGTTGAGCATTTCGGTGGGATCACCCAGTGAACTTAGATTGTCCACCTTTATCCGTCCGGTGTATATCTCAGGGTCCAGGCTTCCGCTGAACGTATCGTATTTTCCATCGGATCCTGGATTGTCGCTTGAGGGATAACCCACCCACAGATCTTCCCATGTTCCGTCAAGATCCATCAGGAAGTAATCACAGGGGAAGTGCTCATTACCTCCGAAAGAGTTCTCAAGCATGACCCATGCAACGGGAAGATTTCCCACCAGAACAGCGCCCTCCAGGCCATCGTTGTACTTAAACGTAAGGTAATCCTTGAGATCCTCCGGAGTGCTGTAGGTTACCTCCACCACCTCCCATGAAAGCCCCTGGGATGCGATATCAGTTGTCCACTGTTCGAGGACTCCGGTATCAAGACTGTCGGTGAGTCCATCTTCGAATATCAGCAGAAATTCCGCTCCATCGTTTCCCATAATGGTTCTTGCCGAGAACGGCTGGTATTCGGGTTGTTGCTCGAGCCACTCTTCGTACGTACCTGCTACATAATTCGGATCAGGGTTTCTTGTCACCGGAGTATCGTCGTAAACATCTCCCAGAAGAGCCAAAACTATCATCATAGAAATCATATCATCCTCCTGTACAGGGAATACTTATCTTCATATCAGTATCGCATAGCACACTAACTACAATAAGTATATACATTCATTCTTCCTTTTCTTCAAGAAGAAGGATAGTAAGGTCAGGTCTTACTGATAAAAACGATCAGTTCTGATTGGACCTGATCTTTTCGATTGCTATTGATGTGAAGTACACCATTGCGGTCAGCAGGATTATTACAGCTCCGGGGGGCAGGTCCAGTATCCAGGCCAGAAAAAGACCACTCAGGCTGAAGAGAGCGGCCAGAATCGAAGCCAGAACCATCATCATGCGGAGACTTGATGTGAACATCTCCGCGATTGCGGCGGGAACTGTGAGCATTGCGATAACCATGATAAGTCCTGTCACTTTCATCAGCATTACCGCTGTCAGCGCGGCAAGAACCAGAAACAGTCCTCTTATGAATCCCGTCGGGACTCCCTGTAGTCTGCTGTATTCCTGATCGTAGGAAACCGCAAGAAATTCCTTATACAGACCGGCAATGACAAGCAGAATCAGAATATCAAGAATTCCCACAAAGAGAATATCGGATCCGGATACTGCAAGCAGACTTCCGAATAGCCAGCTCATTAAATCGGCCGAGTAGGTTCCGGAGATCTTGATAAACACCAGTCCCGCTGCCATGCCCGTGGCCCAGAGAGCTGCCATTGCGGTGTCGGACCTTTTCTGTGCAGCCCCTATTACGAGTGCAGAGCCGATTGCAAAACCGGTTGCTCCAATCAATGGATGTATGCCGATAAGGTATGCAAGCCCCAGACCTCCGAATGATGCGTGTGCTATGCTTCCTGCAAGAGCGGACATCCTGTTGACCGTAACCAGTGTCCCGATTATTCCACATGCAATTGAAGCTAGAATTGAGATTGCTACAGCATGCTGCATGAATGTGTATCCGAGTGCGTCAATCACTGGTTTTTCCATTCCCATTAAAATTGTTCTCGATGCTGCTGCCTTCCTGATGTTTCTGACCGATGATGCGATGGGGAACTCCATGAGAAATCAGTTCGAATGGGCATCCGTAGGCGCGGGATACCGCATCCGCTGAAAGTGTCTCTCCATGACTTATCAGAGTTCTGTTGATACAGGCAATGTTCTTGACATGGGCTGAGACAGATCCAACATCATGGGTAACAAGCACAATCGTAATACTGTCGTTCAGTTGAGCGAGCAGGTTGAAAAAACTCTCCTGAGTTTCGTGATCAACACTTGCCACCGGTTCATCAAGAAGCAGAATATCAGGTTCTCCCGCAAGGGCTCTGGCGATAAGCACTCTCTGCTTCTGACCTCCTGAAAGGTAATACATATTTACATTTGATAGATGATCGACACCCAGTCTTCGGAGATTCTTCTCTGCTGCTGACCTGTCAGCAGCACTGAAGTGTCTGAAGAGACCGGAATTTCCAAGTCTTCCCATCAGAACTACATCCATGACCGTTACAGGAAATAACTTGCCTGGAATCAACTGTGGAACGTAACCCATTCCTGCCCTGACGGCTTTCGATGCCACCGGGTGACCCTCGATTGTGATCTTTCCTTTCCAGGGCTTGATAAGTCCCAGGATGGCTTTGAGGAGAGTTGTCTTCCCACCTCCGTTGGGTCCAATAATCGCAATGAAGTCATTCTGCATCACTGTCAGGTTGATGTTATTCAGGACAGGTTTACCGGTTCTGTAGCCGACTGATAGATCTCTGATTTCTATTGCCGGATTCATCTTGTATCCATGCTGCTTTCGAGTTCTTCCGAGACATGCATGAGATTCGAGCTCCAGTCTTCCGAAAGAGGGTCTATATAGATGATTCTCGCGTTTACTTCCGATGCTATTGCTTCTGCTGATGAGGTGCTGAATTGTGGGGAAACGAATATTGCCTGTACGTTCTGATCTTTCGCGAAATCCACAAGTCGAGACATTTCCCCGGGAGACGGATCACTTCCAGATTCTTCAACCGGTATCTGTACAAGGTTGAATTCGTCCGCGAAATATCCCCATGCCGGATGAAAGACCATGAAACAGCTGCCCCGCACTGGATCAAGCATGGCATGAATGCTGTTCTGGAGAGAGTCGATTTCAAGATTGAAACTTTCCAGGTTCATGCGATAACGTGTTTCTGCTTCGGGATCCAGATCGGAGAGACATTCCGCAATGACCAAGGCTTGTTTTCGCACGAGTGCCGGCGAAAGCCATACATGAGGATCCTCCCAACCGTGGGTATGGTCATGTCCGTTAACACCGTGTGCATGTGATGACTCGGTTTCTTCCGGAATGCTGTATCGGTCAATTGGAAGTCTGTCGATATCACTGATCGTACTTCTGATAATCAGATCCGGATTTGAACCGGCAAATCTTGGAATCCACGCTCTTTCAAAACCGACTCCGATAGTGAACCAGATATCCGTACGGGAGATGTTTCTCATGTCCGAAGGTGATGGCTCATATGTGGCAGGACTGGCGCCCGGTGGTACAATCACGATGATGTTTGCTCTTTGGGCTGCTATCCTCTCAACGAAATGCTTCTGAGGAAGGATACTTACTGCAACGGTGTATTCACTACCGCTGCTGTCGGTGTCCTCTGTACGTGAACAGCCTGTTACGATCAGCATAAGCGATGCCGCAAACAGAATCGATCCATATGGAATCAGGATTCTCTCGAACAATTTTCGCATCTTCCCTCCAGAAAGAAATCAGCATTTCCGATCTTGAACCCCCCGGTTCTTTCCAACTCCTGAAGGAATTTCTCAGGGAGATTGAATGAAAAAGGAATCCGTCTGCCGCATTCCTGACAGCTGAAGTGACCATGGTCAGGATAGAACATCCTGGAACAGCGATATCTTAGTAATCCGTCAGGATTGCGATCCGGTCTGAGAAAACCGGCATCTTCAAGAGAACAAAGACAGCGATGTACCGTGGATATGTGAGGAGAGGAAGGAATACTGTCCAGAATATCCCTTGCGGACAGTCCGCATCCCCCCTCAAGGAAGAGTCTGACAACATGCTTTTTAAGCGAAGTCATCCTCAATCCACGGTTACGAAGTTCAATCCAGATACTCTCGATGTGCATGCTTCTCCATTATTGCAAATGATTTGCAATAATATAATCCATTTCTCGTGTGACAGCAACGTATACTTTAGCCATATTTGCGGCTGGGGGTGATTTTTGGACTACTCCATTGAGAGCATAAGAAGTAATTTCCGCCGCGCTGAGGATGTGATTGCTGAAGCGCTGAATGCTGTGAATGCTTCACCGCGAATGGTTAAGATAATGGCCGTCACGAAGACGCATCCGGTTGAGCTGGTGCAGATGTCCATAGAAGCGGGTATAAGGATAATCGGTGAGAACCGGGTCAGTGAAGGCGGGCGAAAGATTAAAGCACTCGGGAAGGAAGTCGCTGAATTTCATATGATCGGTCCGATTCATACAGGAGAAGTAAGGCAGGCTGTCAGAGATTTCCACTGGATTGATTCCATCTGCAGAATGAAGATTGCGGAGGAGATAGCGAAACGAACCACAACTATGAATAAGAAACAACCCGGAATACTTGTGGAGGTCAACACTTCCGGTCAGGAATCAAAGCATGGTCTGGCGCCTGAGTATTCTCTTATTGAGGGAGTGCGCGGTCGAATGCGAGAGCTTGGACTTGCTGTTTCGGGATTACTGACGATTGGGCCGCTGGGCGGAACTACTGCGGAAACAAGAAAAGCATTTGCCTCTCTTCGGAACCTCAGGGATGATCTCTCCCGTAAAGGCGGCTTTGAGCTTCCCGAGCTTTCCATGGGCATGAGCGATGACTTCCGGCTTGCTGTGATGGAGGGTGCTACCATCATCAGACTTGGTCGGTTCCTTTTCGGCAGAAGACAAAATTGACTTCCGATTATTCATCAATATTATTCATCCGTGAATATGTGCACTCACCAGCTTCCAGGATCATCAGGGTAGCAGAACAGGAAACGGAGAAGCATCGTGCGTATTACGCCGCTTGACATAAGAAGACAGCATTTCCGGAAAACAATGAGAGGTTACGATAATGCCGAGGTGGAGGCCTTCCTTGAGATGGTCGCTTCCGCCTGGGAGGAGCTTGTTGAAAACCTGGAAAAGACTGAGAGAGAACTCACTGTTCTCAGAGCGAGAGCGTCTGATTTCGACCGGATGGAAGGTGCTGTAAGGGATGTTCTTGTACAGCAGCAGCAGAGTGCCGCGAATGCCAGGAAAGAGGCGGATAAGGAAGCAGAACTTATTGTCATGGACGCCGAAATCAAGGCGTCAAACCTTGTGAGAGAAGCGAGAGACCGTGTCCGTATTCTCACCGAGACAATTCGAGAGCTGCAGGATAGAAGGCTCTCAGTTCTTGCTCAGATAAGATCATTCATTGATGCACAGGGGAAAATGATTGATGTCGAGGAGGATCACATAAAGGCAGAGATGATTCCCGATGAAGAGAAGCTGCCCGGCGAAGAAGACGGTGATTCACCGCTGCTTGAACTTACAGAACTCTGAATATGCCATATATCATCCATATTCTCCTTGCTTCAACTTCGTTGTTTACCTCTGCTGATCGAATAGTCCCATCGCAAGTACAAGTAGAAGCCGGTTCCACCGAGTTTGTATGGGAATGTCCGACAATCAATGAGATTGAGAGTCTGCCTGATAACCTGACTGGATATATTGCTGATGGATGTGGTTATTCAGGTGGTAATGGATCGATTCTTCTTCCTCAGGCAAACCTGCTTCTTGCTGTACCTCCTGGAGTTGAGCCTGTCCTTGAAATTATTCCTGAAGGTGTTCATTTCCTTTCCTCCGGTGCGGTGGCTGAAACATCTGTCTCCCCTGATGGATTTGATACATTCTTTGCAGCCTTACCTGGGGATATTCCGGGAACATGGGGTTCGATCACGCATATGGGTCCTTTCAGGAGGGCTGGTGTAAC
>JAUWJE010000171.1 GCA_030607835.1 Candidatus Fermentibacterota bacterium
CAGTGTCCCGCAAGAAGGCAGCCATCGCCTCAGGAACTACGGCTGGCTTTGGCCAGGATGTTGAAGCGTTATCCAGATAGATCAATGCGGAACCCTCTCCTTCTTCTGGGTATACCCTTTTTCTATGCGGGTATGACCGGAGATGCCGCATCGATCAGAAGGTCAGAAGAACCTCCCTTCATGTTCTGCGTCCCGGCTACCCGCGGTAATCTGCCAGCAGTGCAACCTAGCACTGCGCGCGAATACTCACGTACGCCGGTTGAACAATGTTTTGAACATCTACCTTCCTTTCAATTATTAATATGACTATTAAGAAGAAAATATATATACCGAGTATATCCTTGTAAACCCGTAGGACTTTGCTTACAGCCAAGCCTGGATGCCGATGTCTGCGCCGGGTGTGGAATGTGCGTTCAGTCTATCACTCCGGCGACATGGAGCAGCTGGGTTACAGCGAAGAACAGACCCTCGATATGGTGAATTTCTCTCTGGTGAACCTTTAACATCTCACTACTTCGCGGTGGAATTGGCAGAATGCTCTGGAATCCCTCCACTCCCATTTCCTCGAGGAAGAACTCTTCAGTGCGGTTCCCCACAGTCACTGGGTATGGAGTGTTTCGAAGATGCTCAGACTGCACTTTCTACATCACAGGAAGCTTCTGTCGAAGCTCTGCAGATGCGCCTGGGACTCTCTCACAGTATTCCTTCATGAACCCCTTAACCGCAAAGATGCCTTCCCCGGTAGCATCCTTGTGCCCCGGAACTTTTGTTATCAAGCGCATCCTTAAGCATCTGGACGATGCCCTGGCTGTAATGGGGCCGCCCGCCAAGTACCGGAGGCGCTTGTGGACATCCAACTCGATTGAGCGTTTAAACCAGGAGATACGCCGCCGCGAGAGAGCGAAACGGATCTTTCCGAATCAGGCATCGGCACTGAGGCTGATCAGGAAGGGGGTTTCACCGGGTGCGGCAATAGCTTATATGCTTGCGGGACCCACTATTAATCCGATAGTTGCTCTCTCCACACTCGTGGCCTACAGGTTCTCATGGAAGATTATGGCGTTGCGGATAATAGGAGGGTATACAATCGCTGGTATAGTGGCTCTGATAGTGCAGAAGTGCGCAGGAGATACGCTGCTCAGAACAGATATCATTCCTCAAAAGTCATACAGTCTGATGAATATCAGTGAATTCGGTACCCGGTGGAGCAGAGTAATTCAAACGGCTGCCGGGGATTTTATCATGGCAGGTAAATATCTTGTTATGGGAGCCTTCCTGGCGGGATTTCTTCAGTCTATAGTCAGCCGTAATATCATCGCGGGAGTCATAGCGAGTCCTATTATATCTATCCTGACGATGATGGGCCTCGCTGTCTGTCTCAGTATCTGTTCTGACGGAGATGCTTTCGTGGCGCCTTCATTCGGTAAGAACGCTTTCCCATTATCCTCACAGATGTCATTCATGCTTATTGGACCAATGATGGATATCAAGCTTATGTTGATGTACAGAATCGTCTTCCGGAAAAGGGCTATTCCTACAATTGCGATAAGCGTGATTACAGTGGTTCTATGTGTTTCATACCTGCTTCATCTTCTGGGACCGGTATTCATATGAAAAAGCCGCAATCAATTCAAACGCTTCTTAAGATGCTGGTATACACCGCCTGGATGGTAACGTTCGTCGTGTTGCTTCTTAGCGGAAGATACAAAATGCATATTGCCATTCACCTATGGCCGATTATTGCTGGCGGCGCGATCTTATCCGGCTTATTTCTTACATTTCTCGCATTATCTCAGCGACTCTTCAGAAAGGAAGAAGAGAGCAGAGCGGATTTGGTTGATGTCGGTATTCTTCTATTTCCACTGATTTATCTGGTTTTCAGTACCGGGGATCAACTTGGCGCATACGCTTATTTTAGAAGGAGTGTATCCATGGTCGAATCCCTGGACGGTATTGAATTTCAGACCGGATCATCCGAATTGCAGGATACGGTCATGCATACTGATCTTTACTCACTTTTGTCCGATTACGGAAATGCTTTCGAACGTACTGTTACTCTTGAGGGATCGCTGATTCATACACACAGTATTTCCGATAACAGAAGTCGCCAGAAGATCATAAATGCACTGCAGTATAAAAAAAAGAGAACAATCCACCGAATGCCTGATGAACTCGGGGAAGATCTCGGTTCCGAAGTCAGCGAAGCGCTGTCAAGACTGGAAGCCGGAGAAGATCCGGAAAAGATCGAACGGGAGCTTGAGGAATCAGGATCTGGAATGGACAATTCTGCTCCCTCACGTGACAGGGGACTCTACAAAGCGTGATACCTCCTGCAGCTTGACATTTTTTTGTAATACAGTAAATTAGACCAGGCTAAAGATATTATATTAATCTAATTTGAAAGGTTTTGGTTACATGGAACTCAGTTCCAGTCTTGAGGATTACCTTGAGGCTATATATAATGTGATTAAAGTAAAGACTGCTGCAAGAGCTACCGATATTGCGAAGAAGCTCAATGTGGCTAATTCATCAGTTACAAATGCCCTTCAGATCCTGGTGAAGCGCGGTCTTGTTAATCATGCTCCCTACGATATCATCACATTGACGCCCGAAGGCAGGAAAACCGCAAAACAAATAGCATGGAAGCATGAGGTATTCCGTGACTTCTTCATTACCGTGCTTGCGATAGACAGTGATACCGCCAACAAATGCGCATGCAGCATAGAACATATCATCCCTGATGAGGTTGTTGAGAGATTCATCCAGTATCTCGATTTCGAGAGACAATGTGAGTATGGTGGAAAAAGATGGGTTGAAGGATCAGGATTCAAGCGCAACGCAGGAATCAATGAGAATGGGCAATGCGAGGTATGCAAAGAGAAACAGGGAAAAGATGCACGGTCATAATAGTAGAAAGGATAGCCATTCCGTTAGATTGAACGAACTCCTTCCCGGTCAGAAAGCGAGAATAATAGCCGTAAGGGGCGGCAGGGGATTCCGGGAACGGTTCAGCGGAATGGGTTTGTATATAGGAAGTGAAATGGAGGTGCTCCACTCAACCGGAAGTAACGGTATGATTCTCATCAAAACCGGTGACACACGATTGATGATAGGACATGGAATGGCGCATAAGATATTGTTGCGGCTGGAATGATCACTTTTTTTAATACAGGATTTAGACCAATCTAAATATTTCGATTTGAACACTGAAAGGAGCTCTTATGAAAATCGGGAGTCTTGAAATCGGTTCCGAAGCGAAGATCACGGGATACGAACAGGGCAGTAAAGCATACCGTCAGAAGCTGCTGAGAATGGGACTAGTGAAAGGGTGCCGCCTCAGGCTTCTCAGGAAAGCACCTATGGGGGACCCTGTTGAAATCGAACTGAACGGTCAGAAGCTCACGCTGAGAAAAAGCGAGGCTGACGTTCTTATCATCGACACTGTAGACTGAATACACGGAGATAAAATGAGAAACATTAGAATCGCGATCGCCGGTAATCCGAATGTCGGTAAAACAACGCTTCTGAATGCTTTGACCGGCTCCCGTCAGAGAGTCGGCAACTGGCCGGGCGTAACTGTGGATCGAATTGAAGGCAGTTATGAGCATGATGACGTGGAGGTCGACGTAACTGACCTGCCGGGTATCTATTCCTTTACCGCATTCTCAATAGATGAATCAATAGCAAGAGAATACATTCTAACAGAACACCCTGACCTTATCGTAAATATTCTGGACGCAACCAATCTGGAGCGCAATCTCTTTCTTACAACCCAGCTGCTTGAGATGAAGGTTCCCGTAGTTGTGGCACTCAACATGACGGATCTGGCGGCAAAACGTAAAATAAGGATCGAGATTGAGCATCTCTCCCGGCATCTTGACTGCCCCGTTATTCCCATCGTCGCTTCCAGAAAAAAGGGAATTGATAAACTGAAGGATGTCATCAACACTGAAAGTCTGAATCAATCGATCCCTGAAACGAAAGTTGCTTACGATTCGGTACTTGAAAAGGCAATACAGCGCATTCAGAACAGAGTGCAACAGATCGCTGGTAAAAACGATGTTGATCCCAGATGGCTTGCTTTAAAGTTGCTCGAAGACGATGAGTACGCAATTGAACTATGTGGTGATTCTGTTCCCTGTGACTCTCTGAAATCCGAAATAGAACAGGTTGAAAAACACGTCGGTGATGATATGGATATCATCATGGCTGACGGAAGATACGGTTTCATTCATGGCCTCGCAAAGGATGTAGTGCATCGAAGCAGTGAAGTTCGAAGAAATGTATCCGATAGAATCGATATGGTGATTCTGAACAGAATTCTCGGGATACCTATCTTCCTTGGAGTTATGTACATGATGTTTGTCATCACGATACATGTTGGGGCTCCTTTCATCGATTTCTTCGACGGTTTAACGGGAACTGTTTTCGTAGATGGATTCAGAGTTCTCCTTGAGATATTCAGATTGCCGGAAATCCTGGTTACTTTCCTGTCAGACGGCATAGGCGGCGGTATTCAGACAGTAGCAACCTTCATACCACCCATTTTCCTGATCTTCCTCTGCCTTTCTCTCCTTGAGGATTCAGGCTACATGGCGCGAGCCGCGTTCGTAATGGATCGTTTTCTCAGAATGATAGGTCTTCCGGGCAAAGCATTCATTCCGATGCTTGTGGGATTCGGGTGCAATGTACCGGCGATAATGGCAACCCGTACGCTCGAAAACAACAGAGACAGGATTCTCGCGATAATGATGAATCCATTCATGTCCTGTGGAGCCAGATTACCGGTCTACACTCTTTTCGTAGCGGCATTCTTCCCGAGACAGGGAGGTCCTGTACTCTTCAGTCTGTACATGGTGGGAATCCTTCTGGCCG
>JAUWJE010000009.1 GCA_030607835.1 Candidatus Fermentibacterota bacterium
ATGACCCGGTGTATGAATGATTTCAAGTTCCATTTCTCCGACTGACAGAATCTCACCCCCTTTGAGCAGGCGAGTTGGTTCGGGAGAATCCTCGAATTCCATTCCCCACATGTCGGCATGCTCACGCGCTCCCTGAAGAAAATGTAAATCGGCAACATGCAGAAGAAGATCTGCGTCATTCTCCCGCATCAGATAAGCATTCCCTCCGACATGATCGAAATGCCCGTGAGTATTGACGACAACAGCAGGAGTCAGCTTAAAGTATTCGAGCCTTTCGAGTATCCTCTCTCCATGCCCGCCCGGATCGATTACAGCAGCTGTACCGGATACAGGGCAGCCGATGATGTAGCAGTTGACATCAATCGGTCCTGTCAGAATCCTGTCGATGATCATTTGAGGACGTTTCATTCATGCGGCCTGTGAATACTGATGCTTTTAATTACGGGATCCAGATTTATCATTCCGGAATTTCTTGAGCTGAACCAACCGTCTCCCTGAACTGATTCCCATGCCTCTATTTTTTCCTGAGCATCAAGAGCGCCGGCATCGAAAACAGCACTGATGCCGCTTCCCAGCAGAGTATTGGAAAAATCAGCACGACCCTCGTAATCCCATGCGAACCCGAGAAGGTTGAATTCACCTAAGATCAGGTTAACATCGGTAATGGACATTCCTACGTGAATACCCTCGAATGTCTCAAAGATTTCACCTGTTACAGTAATTTCTTCAATTGAATTCATGTCTGAATTATCCCATACGATCTTAAGTTCCTTTGCCGTTCCGGGAAGAATCAGTGTTCCCGCAGTCATGTACCCTTCTCCGAGGTGAATAACCGTATCCACCAGGATCTCCTCACTAACAATATCACTCAATTCCTCTCTTGAGATGCCAAGTGGAATAACACCTACACTCTCGGACGGCACGATCAGAAAGGCAGGATTACCTGCAATCGATAAGCCTGCAAGCAGGATCATTGTCAAACCAGGATACTTCATGCTCAGATCCCCTTTCAGAACAACAGTTCAAGATAAGATAAATCCGTATAGGGTACTAAATATACTTGGATTCTTTGCACTGCAACCCTCTTACATTCAGGTAATTTTAGGAAATTATAGGAAATTCATATTAAATTGTTTATCTTTGAGCGTTCAGCCTTCCGGGCTATAGTGAAGTGAATCTGAAGGGATGGGTGCATGACCGGATATATATTTCTTATCATTATGCTTTTCATAACAGGTGCCGGTTATTCCCAGATAACAGTGCAGGCTGCACGAGTTGATGAAGCGCCTGAAATTGACGGCATACCGGATGAAGATATCTGGAAACTCGCAATTCCGGTGAATGAAGATTTCATTCAGCATAGACCGGACTGCGGAGAACCCATGTCTGAGCATACTGAAATCAGGCTGCTGTACGACGACAGGGCACTCTATGTCGCAATCACCATGCAAGACAGCCATCCGGATGAATTCACAAGAAGTGTTACTCCCAGGGATTATGATTCCTCAAGTGAATGGATCGGTGTCTGGCTGGATACGTTTAACGACGATAACAATGCCTACTTCTTCTTTACGAATATCGAGAATGTCCAGCAGGACGGAAGATTATGCGAAGTGGGCGGTTGGGATCAAAACTGGGATGCTGTATGGGAAAGCGCCACCGCTTCATCCGATTCGGGCTGGACCGCGGAGTATGCAATTCCCTTCGCAGTCCTGCGCTACTCTGATGCTACTGAACAGGTCTGGGGTGTTAACTTCAAAAGGACTATGACACGCACTAATGAAAGCGCTTTCCTTTTCAGGATGGGTGATAACGGTTGGATATATATCAGGGATTTCGGAGAACTTCATGGACTGAACAACCTTCCTGACAATCGACGGATTGAGCTCAGGCCGTATGGAGCTGGAAGGATTCAGTACAAGCCTGATTCTGAAGAACAGTGGAATCCATGGGGAAATGCAGGTCTGGACTGCAGAATTGGAATTTCAACCAATGCTTCTCTTGACCTTACTATTAATCCTGATTTCGGACAGATAGAAGCTGATCCTGATGAAGTGAATCTGTCACACTGGGAATCTTTTCTTCGGGAAAAAAGACCATTTTTCCTTGAAGGAGCTGATCTGTTCGATCTGCCTTTCAATCTTTTCTATTCCAGACGGATAGGCGCGGTTGCGCCCAATGGTGAAATCATACCAATTCTTGGCGGCGCCAAACTGACAGGAGCTTCCGGTGGGTTCAGATTCGGACTTCTTGAAGCATACACAGGCAGGATTTCTGAAGAAGGAGAAATGTTAAGACCAGCTACGAATTATTCGGTAGGACGGGTGCTCAGGGAGTTGGGCAACGGCTCATTCATCGGTGCGAGCATGACCAGTACCGATATCCTTCAGCAGGAGAATCAGGATTACTCGTACGGACGTTCCGGTGCTCTCGACGCTCAGATCAGAATAAATGGTACGCATACGCTCAGCGGAGCAATTGCGGGAATCTGGAATTCCTATGCAGGCGAATGGTCGGACAATCTTGCATACAGGGGAGCTTACAGTTTCAAGAATGAAAGACTGAACTGTTCAACCGGATTTTCTTACAGAGAAGATAATTTTAACGCGAATATGATCGGATACACCACATCTACTGGAGACGTGAATTCATGGGCGAATATGGGGCTGTTCCCCCCCTTCTCCGGCAATCCAACACTGCAGGATGCATGGGCGAGTATTTACGGTCACTACGATCAGACACCAGGTGGAGAAATAACGTCCAGGGGTATCTATCTTAATTCAGGTGTCTCATTTCGCAACAGGTACCATATCAATGGCAATATCGGCTACACGGGTGCACGGTTCGCCAGATACGAGGGACCCGATGGCGCAGCATACGATCACGGTATGTCATGGGGATTCAGCGGTTCAACGGATTCGAGGGAAGTATTCCATTTCTACCTTTGGGGAAACGGTAGCGCTTACCGTAATGGCACAAGCAGATCATTCGGAACATGGCTTAATCTGAAACCTGCTCCTCATGTTTCAATGGACGCAGGTATCGACTGGAGTGCAACTTCTGATGCATTAAGATACAACTGGAACAGTGACTCATGGGACACAAGGGATACTGACTGGAAATCACTTGAGTTAAGCTGCAGCTATATGTTCAACACGGATCTGAGTCTGTCAGTGGTATCCCAGATCTCAAGGTTCGAATCAGATTACGGGCTTTCTGAGGCTTCGGAGAGAAATGATCACTGGATGAACATTCTCCTCAGCTGGCAATTCAAACCAGGCAGTATGTTCTACTTCATGGCCGGTGAAAATGCGGATCCTGACGAGATTACCGGGGAATACGGAGAACCTGATTTTACTGTTTTCAGTAAACTGACCTGGTTCCTGCCCATCTGAGATGTCAATCAGTAAATCAGGATCAGGATCAGGAAGGTTTAAGAATAACTTATATTATTATAAATAATAGAGTATATACCGACAGTTAGTTGACGAAACAGACTATGTCCCTTAAAAGAAGTCGCCTACATTGGCAGGACCCGTTCCGGTTATTTCGAAGAAGATGTCCTGCAGATCTTTTTCCAGGATCTCATCCGTCATGAATGTTTCAATCAGTCTGCCCTCGTGAATGATACCCAGTCTGTCGCATAACACCTTAGCAACCGGAAGGGTATGAGTAGACACCAGCACCGCTGCTCCGGAAGCAGCAGCCGCGCGACTCATTCTGTTGAATGTTTCAGCAGTAGCAGGATCCAGCCCAACATGCGGTTCATCAATCACATACAATCCGGGGCGGGATATGAAGGCTGAGGAAAGCACTACTCTCTGTGTCATCCCGTGAGAATAACTCTCGGCTCTGCTGTCCAACCACTCCCCCATATCGAAGAGCTTCTCATGAAACTCGATTCTCTCCTCAAGTTCATCCGGTGGAATGTTCCTCATTCTTCCAATGAATCGCAGGAATTCCCTGCCTGACAATTTCGAGTACATTGTGGGCTCATCGGGCACAAAGGAGATCCGTGCCTGTACACCATCGGGATCAACAGACGCATCAACTGAATCAACAATAATTCTTCCGCTATCCGGAACTACAAGCCCGGAAATCATTTTAAGGGTTGTGGTCTTCCCCGCGCCGTTAGGACCAAGAAGACCGAATACTTCCCCTGCTGGGATTTGCAGAGACAGATCACAGACCGCAGTTGTTTTACCGAAGGTCTTTGAAAGAGCTTCCAGCTGAAGAATCAAGATTTACCTTCTTCGATATCCAACAGGGCGTTGATATATGAATCCAGTTCGAATTCAAGAAGATCATCACTGCTCTCCCCTACTCCGATATACTCAATGGGAATATCCATCTGACTGGCCATAGCCAGCACGGAACCTCCTTTTGCCGTTCCGTGGAGTTTTGTAACTACGAGCCCGGTTATCGGAATTGCTTCAAGAAACTGCTCAGCCTGGGCTTTTGCGTTCTGTCCTACAGTACCGTCAAGAACCAGAAGTACTTCGTGGGGAGCTGATTCCATCGCTTTACCACAGACTCTGTGAACCTTGGAGAGTTCGGCCAGTAATCCCTTCTTATTCGGAAGTCTTCCAGCTGTATCTATTATCACAGTGTCGTAATCTCTGCTCAAACCACGTTTCACGGCATCATATGCCAGCGCGCCAGGATCAGATCCGGGTAATTGAGTAATAATCGCGGGTCCCAGTTTCTCAGCCCATATTTCGAGCTGCTCGGCTGCGGCGGCTCTGAATGTATCAGCGCATGCCAGAAGAACTTTGCTTTTCTCCTTCTGGAACATAGCTGCCAGGCGGGCTATTGTGGTTGTCTTTCCGGCACCATTTACTCCAACCACAATAATAACCCTTGGCCGCGCGCTGATTATCCGGGAGGCTGATCGAACGGGCACACTTTCTCGTAGAATCCCGGCAAGAGCTTCTTTCCAGCCCTGCCCGGACTTCCTGATCCTTCCGGGAAGCTCGAGCATTATCTTCTCAGTCAGCTCCCATCCGAGATCACTTCCGAGGAGAATCTCTTCAGCCTCCTCAAGAACACCCTCATCAATACTTCCCGAGCTGAAAAGCTGGCTGAGTCTGCCCGTAAGCGCTTCTCTGCTGCGTCTGAGTTTATTCGAAAGATTCAAATTCGCAGAGCTCCTCAGCTATCACTCAGTTGTTCAGCGGTTTCAAGACTGACAGATGTCATGGATGAGACTCCCTGTTCAACCATCGTAATTCCAAACAGGCGGTCAGCGGCTTCCATCGTGCGCTTGTTGTGTGTTATCACCACGAACTGAGTTCTGTCGACAAATCCTTTGAGTAGTTTTACGTAATTATCAACGTTTGAATCATCAAGCGGTGCGTCCAGCTCATCCAGCACACAGAAAGGAGACGGTTTTACAAGATAGAGCGCGAACAGAAGCGCAGCAGCTGTCATAGCTCTCTCGCCACTCGAAAGAGCTGTGATATTCTCAAGTTTCTTTCCGGGTGGCCTGGCTACTATCTGTATGCCGCCCTCAAGAGGGTCTTCTGAATCAAGTGCTGTGATATCAGCTTCTCCCCCGCCGAAAAGGCTGGTAAACACATCCTTGAAGTGCTTCCTCACTTCAATGAAAGTCTCATCAAACTTCCTGGCGGCAGTCTGATTGATTTCTCTGATAGCATCCAGAAGGGATTCTCTGGCTTTGTTGAGATCGTCCCTCTGATCCTTCAGGAAAGTGATTCTTTTACTTGCTTCCTCGTATTCCGGAACCGCAAGCATGTTTACCGGACCAAGATTCTCTCTGTAACCGATCTGTTTGGTCAGTTCCTTTTCGAGATTCTCATCGGAGTAGTCCCAGAACCTGCTGCTCTCCTCAGGAAGTTCCGGCTCTTTCTCCTTCAGTTCATCAACACGTCTTCTTACCGTTTCCAATTCACCTGAAATAGTGGCTCTTTCTTCTCTGGCGGAAGACAGTTCCTCTCTGTGTTCCGAAAGCTCATCTTCAACCTCTCTGGTTTTCTCAAGCCACTGCGCTCTACTGTTGCTGGCCAATGTTCGGTTTTTCTCGGCTTCCTCTCTCTGTCCGGAGAGATCTTTCCTCTGCTTCTCCAGCTGCTTATTGGATTCAACAATTTTGAGCTTTCCATCAAGCAGAGCACCGGCTTTTTCTTTAAGGGTCTGGCTTCCTGCCCTTGATTCCGAAGCATCAGAAAGATTTCTTGCCCGATCGAGTCCGATCTGCTTCAGCGATGTCTCAAGTGAAGACAGTTCGATCAGAGCAGCATTTTCCACTCGAACGGCTCTGTTGAGATCTACGGTTTGATTGTCTCGATCAGCCTCAATCTTCTCAAGAATGCCAGCCTGTTTATTAAGGAAAGCACTGCATTCATCAATTCTTTTTGATGGCTCCTCCGATTTCTTATCGGACGCAACCTTCCTGATATCGGGAAGATCTGCTTCGAGACTCTCCTTTTCGGCTGTAAGTTCACTGATCCTGCTTTCCAGACCGTTAACTGTTGCCTGCAGTGAAGCTTCATCCTTTTCGCTGGTGTTGATTGAATTTTGAATTTCTTCAAGAGAGGATAACACCTTTATCTCAGTTTCTCTCAGGCGACTTTCCTGATTCCGATCGGTGTCAAGCTTCTTTCTCAAAACCAGAAGCATTTCATCAGCTTGCCCGGCGAGAGCTTCACGTTCAATTGCTCCTCCACCTGATTCGGGAATCCCGAGTCTCACAAGACCGTCTTTCCTGAACAGATCACCGTCTCTGGTGACAATATCCAGATCAACATCGCTGAAGAACCATTCCGTCGCGGTTTTTCTATCGGGAGCAACAATGCATCCTGAAAGGAGAGTTTTAAAGCTATCCGCGGAATTCTCCTCAAGACAATCCGGAAGCCATATCGATTTTTCCGGAATCACTGGTCTGGATACTTCATTGACATTCAGGAAATATCTCTTCCCGCCTGAACCCTCAGGGAGAATCCCGCTGTCGCAGATAATCGAATCCTGAAACGAATCAAGCCATGCGCCGACAGCTATTCCCATTCCAGGTCGAACGGACATGCCTTTTGATAAGAGGGAATCCTGGGAATCCGCCGAGGAATCAGCCTCTCTGAGGTTTTCAATCTTTGCTTTTAGAAGACCTGCTTCCATTTCACCGGATCGGATACGATCTGTTATTCCGGCAATCTTCCCCGTGATCTCTCTCTGAGATTCCTTTTCCTTTTCAAGGCTGGCTTTCAACTCAACTTTTGCGGTAGTGACTCCGGAAAGTTCTTTCATTGATTCAGCAAGGCTATCGTTGATCCTCCGAATTGCTTTCTCAAGCTCTTCTTTTCTTTCGAGAGTATGCTCTAATTCCTGCTTTGCTCTTTCGATTCTTCTTAGACGATCCGTATATTCTTCCTGGAGAGAACGCAGGGTGTCAGACCTGTTCCTGTACTCTGATTTAAGTTTTTCCAGTTCAGCTGATAATATTTTGTACTCGGTCTCCTTCAGTGAGGTCTCCGATGCAGCTTTCTCCGCAATGCTTCGTGCAGATTCAATCCGGCTCTCAAGGGAGGTCTGCTCACAAAGTAGAATCTCAGCCTTTTTCTCAAGATTCTCAGCTCTCTCTGATTCCAGCGCTGATTCCTTTTCTGCAATCTCTGCCTGCTCTACGGTGTTTTTCCGTCTCTCCTCGGCAACTGCGAGCTGTTCCCTGACTTTCCCGAGTTCCGAATCAAGCCTGGAGCATTGCTGATGCTCTCTGTCAAGTTGAGACTGAACCTTCTCAAGAGCAGTTCTGGCCTGGCTCAGTCTGGCTGCAGCAGCCGCGACTGAGGCAGAATATTTCTGTTCATTTCCCAGTCTTTCCTTGATACGCTTCTCCAGTTGTCTCAACCTGTTCTGCGATACTTCAAGGCTGCGATACTCCATGAGACCCTGAATCTCAGTTACTCGTTTTTCAGATCTCTCCCACCGTCTGAAATCGGCCACCTGTTTTTTAAGTAGTCGTACATTCCTGTCAACCTCGGAGATAATGTCATCCAGTCTCTCCAGATCGGCACCGGCACCGTTAAGCTTCAGTTCCGCTCTGTGACGCTGTATTTTGTATTTGACAATTCCTGCGGCTTCATCAAAGAGAAATCTTCTGTCAGCAGGACCGCTTTCGATAATAGTCTCGGTCATGTTTCTCTCTAGAATCCAGTAACCACTGCTCCCAAGTCCTCTGTCAACAATCAGGTCGGTAATATCCATCAGCCTGCACCGGTTACCGTTCAGGAGGTACTCGCTGTCTCCTGATCGAAAAAGCCTTCTTGTTACTGAAACTTCATCGAAATCCAGATCAAGCTCACGTTTGGAATTATCGAAAGTCAGGATTACTTCAGCCATTCCGAGCGGCTTCCTGTCAACTGTTCCGGAAAATATCACATCTTCCATGCGATCGGCTCGCAATTGGGATGGACTCTGGGATCCAAGCACCCATCTGATCGCGTCAGCGATATTGCTTTTCCCGCAACCGTTAGGTCCGACTATGCAGGAGATACCTTTCTGGAATTCCAGTTCAAAGGCATCCGCAAATGATTTAAAACCAATTATCTCCAGCCTTTTCAGATACAAGTATCGATGCTCCCGTCAGCTGAGAGTATGACCGGATGAGATATTCCGGATTCGACGTACGGATTCAGAAAAATAGACAAAAAAGCTTATCAGCACAAACGCAAAAGAAACCAGACCCACAGGATCGAGTCCGGCAAAAACAAGATCGGAAGACCAGAGTGTTGTATCAAGCATATAGCAGATCGCGGCAATGCTCATGTAGATCGAAAGCGTGAGTGTTGTGAGTTTACCCCAGATGTTCGAAGAGGGCGGCGATCCAAGACGCTTCGTGAGATAAAGCCCTCCGGAAGCAATGAGTATATCTCGAGACAGGGCAACCGCAATAAACCAGACCGGCACCGCACCAAGAAAACCAAGGGTAATGATGAAGGCGGTCATCGCGATCTTATCCGCAAGAGGATCAAATACTTTTCCCCATTCACTTACGGAATCGGTCTTTCTCGCAATGATCCCATCAGCAAAATCAGAAAGGACCCCTACAAAGAGAATGATGCATGTGGGAATAATCGCTCTGGAGACAAGGAAGAAACACGCGGCAAACCCCAGAGGTATTCTTGAGAGACTGATAATATTAGGGAGATTGATTACAGGTCCTTTAATAAACCATCACCATCCTCACCTGATGAAGACCTGCAATTACTCAGCATCTTTTCCGCATGTTCTTCTGCGGCATCTCCTCCACCGAGCAGGCGCGCAAGCTCCGCGACTCTGTTCTGTTTATTCTTTAATTCTCTCACTCTGGTTGAGGGCAGATCATCATGCAGTTCTTTGTACACCGCAAGATGTCTTCCAGCCTTTGACGCGATCTGGGCCAGATGAGTTATCACGATAACCTGCCTGTTCTCTGATGCTCTTTTAAGTGAATCAGCAAGCAGATTAGCGGTTTCTCCTCCAATACCGCTGTCTATCTCATCGAAGACCATAGTCGGAGCCTGACTGACGCTGGCAAGTGCCAGTTTCAGAACCAGACTCACTCTGGACAGTTCTCCGCCGCTCGCGACAGAAGCCAGTGGACCGGGTTTCATACCCTTATTAGCGCTGAAGTAGAATTCCGGAATTTCATACCCATCGGAACAGATATTCTTTCCACTTAATATCAGGCTTCTGTTCAGAGGTGGATTATGCATTATCACATCAAAGACCGCGTGCGGCATGCCAAGGAGTCTCAGTTCCTTCTGAACGCAATTCTGAAGTTCTTTCACAGTCGATTCTCTTGATATTGAGAGTTGCTCCGCAGTTTCATGCAGTCTTTTACCCTTTTCGGGAACCATTACTTCCAGATCCAGCAGTTCACACTCAAGGGATTCGAGTTTCTCCAGATCCTCCAGAAGTGTTTTCCTTCTCTGAAGAAGTCTGTCAAGGGTACCGCCGCATCTTCCAAGCAGTTCCGAATAAGAGTCCAGTCTGTCGTCAATCTCCTTCAGCCTCCAGGGAGCACTGTCAACTCTTCCGAGAATAGCACTGCATGATGAACTGGTCTCGGCAAGTGAGATTTCGGCCTGATCAAGGAGTTCAATGGTTTCGTGGAGTTCAATAGCGGTGTGCGATAGTTCGTTCCGGAATTTTCCAAGGGCGGCAATTATCCCATCATCACCGGATATCGCGTCTACGATGACATGAAGGGTTTCAACACTGTTCTGAGATGCTTTCAGATCCTTTCGCTCGCTGATAAGGCTCTGGTTATCTTCCAGAGAGGGGTTCAGTTTCTCTATCAGTGAAAGCTCGTGCCTGATAAGCTCTGTGGATTCCAGATTTTTCTCCTGGTCTTCACGCAATTTATCCAGACGCTGCAGAAGCGATCTGTACTCCTCGTACATATAAGAAAGATCACCTGCCAGATTGGAATTTCCACCGAATTCATCGAATGCTGTCTGCTGGATTCTGCGAAGAAGCAGTGCTGGAGTGGAGCGCTGTGAATGAAGATCAATAATTCCGGAGACTCGTTTTCTGGCGTCTTCCAGAGTTGTTAATTCATCGTTGATGAAAATTCTGCTTCGTCCACCAGCTCGAATTTCCCTCCGGATGAGTAATTCCGCCCCGTCACTGTTCATAAATACAGCCTCGACGCTGGCAAGTTTTGTACCGGGTCGAACCAGCGCACTATCAGCTCTCTCCCCAAGAGTCAGCAACAGACCGTCAATCAGGATTGACTTGCCTGCACCTGTTTCCCCTGTTAAAACGTTCAGATTACTATCAAACTCAAGTGTTGTGTCACTGATAGTTGCAAGATTCCGGAGAGCAAGACAAGTCAGCATTCTATCCCCTCGATCCCCAGCCGAGTTTTTGTCCAAGTTTGTCATAATAGCTGGGGTGATCGGAAAACCTTACAATCATGCAAGATTCTGAGTCCTTTACTATTGAAAGCATTTCTCCGGTTTTAAGGGTTCCGGAAGCAGCACCATCAGCAGATACTACAGGACCGGTGCCTCTGAGAGCACCAATTCTTATTGAGACGGACAGATCATCTGGAACGACAAGAGGACGCAGTGACAGAGAATGAGGACAGATTGGGACTATCAGCATAGCAGGCAATCCGGGATCAAGGATTGGCCCCCCACAGGAAAGACTGTATGCTGTGGATCCAAGCGGTGTGGATACAACAATGCCGTCACCAACCACATGGGCGACCCTGGCATGATTCACAAACAGATCAAAATGCAGTATCCCGCCCATCATGGATCGATTGATACTAAAATCATTCACTGCAGTCAGACAATGACCTGAAGGAAATTCCGCTCTGAGAATGGGCAGTGCTTCGACGTTATAATCACCGAGCGCTATCCTGGCTATGGTCTTAGCCAGAGAAACCTGCTCAACACTGGCAAGAAAACCAAGATGCCCGGCATTGATACCCAGAACGGGTATTCCCAGTTTGCGGTAGTAATCCATACCACGCAGGATGGATCCATCACCTCCGAGTACGATTGCCATGTCGCATAGATCACTTTCCTGAACACCAAAACTGCTGAGGTGTTCAGCAGATGGAGAAGCAGATCTGACCGTGATACTGTATTTCTCACAAACAGAAAGCATATTCTGAATCAAACCTGCATATGGAGGATTGAATCTGTCTACGTAAAGAGAGAGGTTCTTAATCGGAATAGAATTATCGTTATTGTCCAACAAAGTCACCTATACTTTCAGCCAATGATTTATAATCAAGTCCTGCCATTTTCAGCAGTTCTTCTCTTGTGGCGTGAGGTTGGAAATCATCAGGATAACCAATTGTGAGAATCGGCAGATGAAGATCGAACAATATGGATTGTACATGAAAACCGAATCCACCCTCGATTGCTCCGTCCTCTACGGTTATCACTTTACCGCATGCAGCGGCAAGCTCACGGATGCTGTTCAATGGAGCCGGTTTCAGCCACAGAGGATCGAAAACAGCAACGGATATTCCCTGCTTTTCAAGCATATCTGCTGCTTTGACAGCGTAGAGAGCCATAACTCCCACACCGATTACAAGTGCATCTTTTCCTTCTCTGAGAAGCTGACCTTCTCCCGGTAATACATTTTTCGGGGTTATTGACGGAATATCTGGTTCTTCTCCTTTTGGATACCTGATGGCTGTAGGATATTCTTCAAAAAGGACGGAAGTTCTCAGCATACTCTCAAGCAACTCGCAGTTCCTTGGAGCCCCTATTCGCATACCCGGTACAGGAAGAAGCATGGAGATATCAAGCACGCCATGATGTGTTGGACCATCCTCCCCCACTACGCCTCCTCTATCAATAGCAAAAATAACAGGGGCTTTCTGAAGAGCTGCATCATGTATTACCTGATCGTAAGCTCTCTGAAGAAAAGTGCTGTAGACAGCTACCACCGGTTTAAGTCCTCCGAATGCGAGGCCACATGCAAGCGTAACAGCATGCTGTTCAGCAATGCCTACATCAAAAAATCTATCAGGGTATTTGACCGCAAACTCATTCAGTCCTGTTCCATCAGGCATTGCTGCGGTAATGGTCACAATTTTCTCATTGGAACGACCAAGGTCAATCATCGTTCTTGAAAAGGCTGAAGTGAACGATTCTTTCTTATTCTCTTTTTCCGTAAATGATGCGGATACACCATGATATCCGGTTGCGTCAAGCTCAGCGGGTTCATAACCTTTCCCTTTTTTGGTAACTATATGAAGCAGAACCGGACCTGATATCTCCGAGACTCGCTGCAGTACCCCGGTAATCGCAGCGAGATCATTTCCCGGAACAGGGCCTATATATCGCACGCCAAAATCATCAAACAGGGTGTCAGGTGTAACAAGCGTTTTCTTCAATCCGGATGTGACAGCATGAGCTGCATCTCTGACGCGCTCACCTAGAGATGGTATTTTACCCAGAGCATTCCAGACTTCCTTTTTTATCCGGTTGTATCGTGGATCAGTAATAAGTGTTGTTAGGTGTCTGGATATGGCTCCCACATTCGGTGAGATAGACATATCATTGTCATTGAGAATGATAAGCATATCCGTGCCGGTGTGTCCCAGATGATTGAGTCCCTCGAAAGCGATACCACCTGTCATCGCGCCATCACCAATCACCGCTACTACTTTATAATCCTTCCCGGAAATATCCCGTGCCAGAGCGAACCCGAGAGCGGCGGAGATCGAAGTAGAACTATGTCCTGTCCCGAAAGCATCACAGGGGTTTTCATCTCTTCTGGGAAATCCGCTCAAACCTCCCGACTGTCTGATAGTATGAAATCGATCAGCTCTACCTGTTAGAAGTTTCCAGGGATAGCTCTGGTGACCGACATCCCAAATGATCTTGTCTTGAGGCAGAGAGTAAACGGAAAGAAGGGCAACGGTCAGTTCAACAACGCCAAGACTTGATGCAAGATGTCCGCCTGTACTGCTAATCACATTAATTATTCTATTTCTGATCTCATTGACCAGAACAAGCCTGTCCTCCATGGAGAGTTTCGAAATATCACTTGTAAAGCTTATTCCATCCAGGACAGACATATGACTATTTCCTCCTGTCAGGAAGATACAGAGCCAGAGTGGAGATATTCTCCCAGTTTCCGCTTAATCCTGAGAAAACCTCAGCGATATCAGATGAAAGCTCTTCACCTTCCTTTATGGCAGTATCCAGACCAAGCTTCGTAACAGGATTGCACTTGCCAAGATCTGAATCCTTTGAAACTTTCTTCCCCATCTCGGACGTGCTCCCGCGAATGTCCAGAATATCATCTGTAAGTTGAAACAGATATCCAAGGCGGTCACCTTCCCTGGAAACTTCGCTGATGAGTTCATCACCTGCTCCACCAGCCAATGCTCCGAGTTCCAGAGATACTCTTATAAGAGCAGCAGTTTTCCCTTTTATCATCAAGCGGATCCAGTCCATATCCGCTTCAACAGGATGATACATATCCATATACTGACCACCGACCAGATAACCTGGACCAGCGGCAGAAGCCAGATGCCTTACCATTCTGGCCACCCTTCCCGGACGAAGAGGAGTTCGGAGAAGCACTCCGAAGGCTTCTACCAGCAAAAGATCACCTGCAAGTAATGCCTGATCCTCTCCACAGGTCATGTGAAGTGTCGGTTTTCCTCTTCTGAGGTCATCATTATCCATCGCAGGTAAATCATCATGAATAAGTGAATAAGTGTGAATCATCTCCACAGCGCAAGCCGCATGCAGGGCTCTGTCCGGATCACCTCCAACTGCGCAGCAGGCAGCTCTTACAAGGAAAGGTCTTATTCGCTTCCCTCCGGATCCAAGAGAATAACCCGCAAACGATGGAAGACGGGAGATCGATCTCTGATACATAAAAAGCTGATCAAGCTCCTGCTCAACCCATAAAGCTGTACTGGAGAGACTATCTTTCAGCAGCACAGGATCATATTTTCTCATTTATCGTGCGCAATCCGTCCACATTCAACTCGCTGTCAAGCACTACTTCAAGACCATTTACATAGGTGTTGCCCTCAGCAACTTTCAGTCTGATATGTCTGCCTGTGAGAAACCTGAGCCTTGCTTCCTCAGTGTTCATTCCGATTACTCCATCAATGGGACCGCACATTCCGAGATCGGTAATGCATGCTGTCCCACCAGGCAGTATTCTTGCATCAGCGGTAAGAACATGTGTATGTGTTCCGGCTACAATTGTTGCTTTACCATCCAGATGTTGAGCAAGAGCCTGTTTTTCACTTGTGGCTTCAGCATGCATGTCAATAATTATTACATCAGCCGGATTATTTCTGATGATAGTATCCACAGTCCTGAATGGGCAGTCAAGAGCCATCGGTATAAACAGTCTGCCCTGCAGATTAATAACCAGGATTCTCACATTCTCCATACGCAGAATAATGAAACCCTTGCCGGGATTCCCCGGAGGATAGTTTGCGGGTCGCAATACCGGGCAGCTCATTTCGTCTATGTAATCAAGCACATCTTTGTGTTGCCAGATGTGATTTCCTGATGTAATAACATCAACTCCGGCTTCAAGAAGCTGAATAGCGGTAGCTCTGGTTAGACCGAAACCTCCAGCCGCGTTTTCACCATTTGCAACAACGAAATCATAATTTTTGTCTTTCAGATACGAAACAAGGGCTGTTCGTCCAGGTCTCCCTATCACATCTCCGAGTAATAGTATTTTCACTTTATCGAGCCGTTTCAGAAGCTCGTGTCTCGCGAATGTCGGTAACCTTTATCTGCCCTGGATACTCCATGTCACTTTCGATTTTCCTGGCTACCATCCGCGCGAGTTCAGCGGCTGAATCATCATCAATCTGTTCAGGCTTAACCGCAATTCTCAGTTCTCTTCCCGCTTGAATAGCATAGGATTTCCTGACTCCATCGAATGAATCGGCGATTGATTCAAGCTTATGAAGTCTTCTAACGTACAACTCCAGTGTTTCCCTCCTGGCTCCGGGTCGGGCTGAGCTGACCGCATCAGCAGCCTGGATCAGAATCGCATACAGAGAATTACACTCTATTTCCTCATGATGAGCACCAATCGCATTACAAACAACATCTGACTCCTCATAACGCTGAGCCAGCTCCATTCCTACAGCGGCATGTGAACCTTCAATGTCCTGATCGGTCGCTTTGCCAATATCATGAAGAAGACCGATACGCCTTGCTATAACCGGATCCAGCTTGAGTTCTGACGCAAGAAGTCCACAGATATTAGCTGTTTCCAGTGAATGCTGATACATATTCTGGCCGTAACTGGTTCTATATCGTAATCTTCCCAGATGCCTGATCAGCTGTTGATGAAGACCTGAAACATTTGCGTCAAGCGCAAGTTGATTCCCCAGTTTTCTGATCTTTTTCTCCATCTCCGAGGTCACTTTGGATACGACTGATTCAATTCTCCCGGGATGTATTCTGCCATCTTCCAGAAGCTTCTCCAGTGCCTGTCTTGCTATTTCTCTTCTTACAGGATCAAAACAGGAAATAACTACCGCTTCCGGAGTATCATCAATGATAACATCCACGTTCGTCGCAGCCTCAAAAGCTCTGATATTTCTGCCTTCCCTTCCGATAATCCGACCTTTCATGTCATCACTCGGCAGGTTCACAACTGAAACACAGTTTTCAACAACATAATCCGCTGCGCATCTCTGTATTGTCGTAGACAGTATCCTCAATGCTTCTTCTTCCGCCTTGTTCTCGGCGGCTTCCAGTATCTTACGCGTAAGGCCTCCGGCTTCATGATGAAGCTCTTCCTCAAGATTGGAAAGCATGAGCTTCCGGGCTTCTCCCTTGGAAAGACTTGCAATCTTCTCCAGCAGTTTGTTCTGCTCTTCCATAAGCTTATTCACTCTATGGTGCTTGGCATTG
>JAUWJE010000185.1 GCA_030607835.1 Candidatus Fermentibacterota bacterium
AAGCAATGATTTCAGTTCACCGATGAATTGGTACCGCGGATTGAACCTGTAAAGAAGAGTTCTTCCCTTATAGCAGCTCTGGAGTATTTCACCAGCTTCAAGTCTCTTCAACTGTTTCTGAACGGGATCAAGACCTGCTTTGAAGAATCCGGCAATCTCACGGGCATAACCCTCACCTCGTGCCAGAATGAAGAGCAGAACCTGCTCACGTGTACTGGACCCAAGTAGAGGCTCAAGCATAACGTTCTCTAATATAGGTCATATGTTCTGATTTGTAATTCATGTGTACTAATATAAAGTACGGTGGCCTCTCATGCAATACGGAGATTCAAACTGAAGTTACTTCTGTCATCCAGTCCAGGTACTCCTGCAAAGCCTCGATTACAGGAGATACAATTATCTCAGGTGTTTCGTAGGGGTGATTCCTTTTAACAAATTCCATAAGTTCCCTAGAACGGGATGAAAGAGTTTTCATAACACAGAGCCATTCCCCCTCTTTGCAGTTCTCGCCCTTCCAGGTGAAGAAACTTGTCACAGGTCCGCTCACCTGAGCACAGGCAGCAAGTTTGTTCTCAACCGCACTGCGGGCAATCTCCTCTGCTTTTTCTCTTGATCCAACAGCAGTTGTTACCTGAACCATTACACTTTCAATCAAGTCGCATCACCTTTCCGGATTGAGTCTCCAGAGTCCCTTAATCCGCCTCTGAAGGAACAGCCATAACGCAGCACAAATTAGAATGGCAAAAACAGCTATCAGCAGGATTCCAGCTGAAAACCACCCTCCCTCAAACATCAGAGCGATTCTTATCATCAGTGATTCAGGGATGTAGGGAATAAGAAATTTTATGCTCAGTGGAATGCCGAATGCTATCAGCATGAGAACCACTGCGAACCATTGCTGTCCACTCCTGACCGTTTTCGCCTTCATGGAAACATGTAGTCCAGCAAGTGTTCCAATAACTGAAGATACGAGTCCTCCGGCAAGAACAGCACAGAAAACCGGCAGCGAGGGCAATGGTCTGGCACGTACTATTGACCAGATTGTAAACAGCATCATAACCATCCATGAAGTACCGGCAGCAATCGTTATGGAAAACAGAGTTTTTCCGCCAAGAAATTCCAGAGGTGATAACGGTGCTGTGAGCAGTGTCTCCAGTGTATTTCTCTCCCTCTCTCCCGCAATGGCGTCAACTGCAATTGGACCAGCTACATAAAGAGGTATTAAGGCAAAAACCGAAAATGCAGCAATTGGATTATCAAATAATCCTGGCAGAATGAACCCGAATATGACTCCATATATGGCTATGAACCTGAAAAGCCCCATCTTTCCCATGGCTCTGTAGAATCTGAGCCATTCCCTCAGGATAACAGCCTTCATCATGAATTCTTTCCTGTGAGTTACATTAATATGCTGGAAAGGTTTTTTCTGTACTGTTTGAACTCTATTACTCTGTTGCCGGATGCAATAAGCTCAGATAAAACATCAGCAGGAGAATCAGTGCAGTTTATAATCACGGAACCGTGCTCTCCAGGTGAATATGATTCCCCTCTGAACAATAGAGGGCTTTCTTCAGTTTTAACTGCGTAATTACCTGCGGAAGCACTGTCCAGCTCTCCGGGTCTACCCGACAGAATCAACTTTCCCGAATCAACTATAGCGACAGTATCGCATAACTCCTCTGCTTCTGAGAGATTGTGAGTAGAAAGAAGAACGAGCCTGCTCTTTGAAAGAGTTTTAATGGCTTCCCTTATTTCTGAAGCTCTTACAGGATCCAGAGAGGATGTAGGCTCATCAAGAACGACCATATCAGAGGGCAGCATGAAAGTTCGTGCCACTGCGACAATTCTTCTGTTACCGGTTGAGAGATCACTCACCCTGGTTTGTTTCAGATCTTCAATTCCCAGTTTCCGGATAATCTCACGAGCGAGAATTCCGGCCTTCTCTTTTTTGTAGCCATGAAATCCGGCCCAGACTCTCAGATTTTCAAGAACGGTAAGTGAGGGACCAAGGCCATCTTCAGCAAACAGAACTGAAATCCTGTCTCTTGGAAAACCTCTCTTCCATGGATTTTCTCCAAACACATTCAGGATTCCTGCTGACAGCCATACTAGCCCGGTAATCGCCCTTATCGCGGTAGTCTTCCCTGCACCATTTCTTCCAAGAAGACCGAATACACCCTTCTCCGGAATCTCAAGGTCAAGACCATCAAGAGCGGTAACCATTCCGTATTTCACCAGCACATCGCGAAATACAACAGATGAATTACTTGGCATGTTTTTCCAGGGAGATAAGATAATGACAGAGTCTGTTCACCAGGAAATCAAAGAATATTTCACCCTTTTCCTTCGAAACGAAACTAAGATCAGAACCAGCACCCCCATCCGGGTAGAGTTCTTTCCATCTACTCGGTGATATAACCGAACCGGAAGCGGGTTCAGGAGGATACTTCCTTTTCCTGAACTCAGGCCTTTCCTTTCCCATAAGGTGCCAGACCATCGAGACCTCTGTAACAGTCACATGGAATCCGGGATCGGGGCAGAATAACTTTTTCTGCTTCTCCATAACTCCGGGAAGCTCCCAGTATGGAAGGTACCTCATGTCAGCATCCGTGCAACTGCCGGAAGCTTCACTTAAGCCATCCATAACAGCATTCCTGTTCCCACCGTGTCCACTCACAAAAAGGATCTTCCGGAAACCGTGAGTATAGAGAGATACTGAGATGTCCCTTGTTACCGCAGCGAGTGTGCTTGATCGGAGAGATACAGTTCCTGGAAACGCCATGTGACAGTCAGACACTCCAAATGTAACTGCAGGAGTGAAGGCTGTTCCCGTCTCATGCCCTGCTGCTGCACAGAGTCTTACCGGAATAATCGTGTCGCAGGCCAGCGGTGCGGCAGAGCCATGCTGTTCCAGCGATCCAACCGGAACCATCACCGTACTCTTCGTATTCAGATATTCTGCTACATCCTTGCTTAAAGCTCCCGCAAGATTCATTTTCTTCCCTCCTCTTGTCTGCAGCTTTACGCTGAAGCATACTCGCCGGGAAGGGTCAGGTAAAATATGAAGCAGATAGTGATTGATGCAGGTGGTTACTCCTGGCAGCGTATCCCGGTGAAAACAAGGTTGATACTAAAGGATGATGATCTTCTTTCCGCTATTGGAGATGGCCTGAAAGAATCGGAGGTAACCATCTTCCCGGAAGATATACTGGTTATAAGTGAGAAAGCAGTCGGTGCGAGTCAGGGAAGGTACTATCTGCTGGATGATGATTCACTGCATCCAAGGTTCCTTGCCCGATTCCTGAGCAGATTCGTAACAAAAACACCACATGGAATCGGTCTGGGAATGCCTGAGACCATGGAGTGCGCCCTGAGGGAATGTGGTACTCCTCGAATACTGTTTTCAGCAATCATTGGTGCTCTTGGTAAGCTCGTTAGCAGAAAAGGTGACTTCTACCGGATTGCTGGTTCGAAAGCCAGATCCATAGACGGACCCACCAATGGAACAATTCCACCGTTTAACAGAGCAGTCAGTCTAGCCCCTGAGGATCCGAACGGGGTCTCGGAGAGTATCGCAAAGCAATTCAGCTGTAAAGCTGCTGTAGTCGACGTAAACGACCTTGGTGGAAATATCCTCGGTGTATATCCGCCAGAACTGAATAAGGAGCTTCTAATAGAGATTCTCAGGGACAACCCACTCGGTCAGGGAATAGAGAGCACACCTGCAGGCATTATCAGGAAAATTCCCTCCTGATCTCGGTCAGTCGCCCTTTCTACCCAGTAATTTGTCAATAGCTCCGGTTAAGACGGAGATGATTACAGCTGCAAGCACCGCCCACCAGTAACTGGCCAGATAAAATCCGCCTACCCAGTTGTTCGCGATTATCAGCACGAGACCGCTGATGAGGAATCGTGACAATCCCAGTGTCAGCAGATAAACAGGACAAGTCATCAGATTAAGCAGCGGCGCAAGAATGAAATTCAGCAGACCGATTATCGCTGCAGTCCAGACAATGGACCAGAAACCGGCAAACTCCATATGCGGACCAAGAATCAATGCAGTTAACCAGAGAGCGAGTCCGGCAACCAGCCACGCACCAATAAGCTTCTTCACACTTTCTCCTTTTCCAAAAATATAGTCTAGTATATAAAAGTTATTGAATGTAGCTAACCTCCTGGAGAACCTGTTGTCGGATGGTTACACTATTCTGGTTGTATGCCTAAGTGAAGTAGTATGAAATCATTCCCTTATCATCAAATTATGCTCACAAACAATAATAGAGTACTTAGACCTCCGGTTTACTGCTTCAGATACATCCGCCTGATGGACTCACTCGCAGTATATCCTGAATGGATAGACCGGAGTGATCTTTTCCCAAATCACGGACTCAGTGGAATTGGGGATTCTTGCTTTTCAGAAGAGATCGTTATTATAAGATAACCGAACTCCCATCTTGACA
>JAUWJE010000182.1 GCA_030607835.1 Candidatus Fermentibacterota bacterium
ATACTGTCAAGGGCAAGGATACAGGGACACGCACCAGAGCGTCTTGTTTATGGGGGACACGCACCAGAGCGTGCATGTCCCCGGTCAGATGATCAGTCGCGGCGGAGCTGATCCAGCAATTCTCCATCCCGGTTCCGAATGCTCACTATCATCGGCATCGAGCCGGGCAGTGAATGGGTAGCGCAACCAAGGCAGGGATCGTAAGCCCTGAAGCCCATCTCAACGAGGTTCAGAAGGCCCTGGCCGATATTTCACTTCTTGATGACGGTCTGGGCAGCTTTCTTCAGAGACATGCAGATGGCAGCGTTGTTATTGGTAGTGCCTACAATGAGATTGACCTTCTTCACGATACCGTTTTCATCAGTGATGTAATGGTGGAAGAGAGTTCCCCTTGGAGCCTCGACCTGTCCTACACCTTCCGATGGAGTGTTGGTCGGTATTGTACGAATATTTTCAGAAGTTATTTCAGGGTCTGTTGCAAGCTCCAGCATCCTCTCAGCTGCATAGAGAAGTTCAACCAGCCTGGCCCAGTGCGTTGCCAGCGTGGCGTTGACCGGTTTGCCGCCAAGAGTGTCGTACATCTTCTCGTACTGTTCCTGCGCGAGTGGAGTAGCCATACCATCTGCTGCGTTGCATCTCGAGAGAGGGGTTGCTTTGTAGACACCACTGTCTTTACCGTCAACAAAACCCTTCCACCCAACCTTTTTGAGGTATGGGAATTTGAGGTAGGACCAGGGTTCAACCCTCTCTGCGATGTGGTCGAGGTAATCAGCAGCGTTGAACTTCGCGAATTCATTACCCTGCTGATCCGTGATTCTGACCATACCATCGTAGAAGTTGATGTGGTTATTCTCGTCAACGGTGCCCATGTTGTATGTGCTGTGAGCGTATCCCTCACTGAGGATAAGATCGACATAAGCCTTGTTACCGAGGACAATGTCCTCGAAAATCTTCAAGCTGAACTTACCGAACTCGACCGCATCTCGAGCCACTGCTTCGATTTCCATGCGTTCTTCTTCATTAAGGCCCTTTGAGACTCCACCAGGAATTGAAGAAACCGGGTGTATTGTTTTACCTCCGAGAGTTTTTATCACCTGGTGGCACCTGTGCCTGGTATTTATCACCGAAAGGCCTATTTCTTTTCCAACCATCGCGATTACACCAAGGATATTTCTGACTCTTGGGGCGGAATCCGGTCCGACTATGAAATCGGGTCCGGCCAGAATGTAGAAGTGAGTGGCATGATCTGTTACATAAAAGGCGCTGTAGAGGAGTTCCCTGAGCTTCTTTGCCGCTGAGGGGATGGTTACACCGTAGACAGCGTCAGCAGCCTTTGCTGAAGCCATGTGATGAGCCTCAGGGCAGACGCCGCAGATTCTAGTAGTTATCCTTGCGAGTTCCTCCACGGGATGTCCTTCGCAGAAAGTCTCGAATCCCCTGAGTTCCGGAACCTGGAAATAGACATTCTCGACGTCACCCGCATCATCGAGAAAGATTTCAATCTTGCCGTGACCCTCAAGACGGGTGATTGGATCAATGCTAATCTTTGTAGTCATCAGTAGTCGTCCTCCGGAGAATGGAATTGGCCAGACCGAACCGGTAGAAGAGACCTGCCGGACAGGGGATCTGATCCATTATCCTGTTAACTTCTTCAGGATCTTCTGAATCTATCACGGAGCCGAGAGCGCTTACTATTTTCGCGCCCTGATCAAATACGCCCGGCGGCGGGCCATAGCATCCTCTGCAGGGCATACCGACGGTGGGGCACAGAGCTTCGCATCCTGCTCTTGTTCCTATCCCCGCGCAGTATATCCCTTGCTCCAGGAGGCATTTATCCGGGTCCGGTATAATTTCGTGTGGTCTGAAAAAACCGGATATCTTCTTCTCCTCATCCCTTTCAAGGGGACAGTCGTCACAGACTATCTTTGTTCCAGCGCCGACAACACTGCCTTTTTCCGGAAGATTACCTTCCAGCACAGCAGTGAGAACAGCCCATGTCTGATCAGCGACCGGAGGGCATCCTGGAACGTAGTAATCGACATCAACGACCTGATCAAGTGTATAGACTGTGTCGTAGAGTTCCGGAAGCTCGAGCGTTCCTTCCGGAACCTCAAATTCCGTCTGAGGGAATATTCTGTCCGGATTATCCACTGAAGGAATCTCAATATAGGTTCTCTCGAGAATTTCCTTTCTGGTTTTCAGATTAGCGAGCGCCGGTATGCCACCCTCGTTCGCGCAGGAGCCGTAAGCGACGAGGATTTTTGATTTCTTTCTGAGCAGCTTTGCCATTTCTTCATTCTCGGAAGTTCGTATGGCTCCGTTGAAAAGGCATAGATCAATCTCATTATCCTCCATTGCCCGCACGTCGTCGTATTTGATGTCCATGGCGCAGGGCCAGAATACAATATCCACCGCTTCGGACAGTGGCAGTATTCTATCCCCGATGTCCAGTACGGCGATCTCACAGCCGCCACAACTGGCAGCCCAGTAGAAGGCGACTTTCGGTTTGCTCATAAAAAGTCCTCCTTCTATGCTATGTAAGGGTTCCGAAGTAGTCCTTGGTCAGCTGCTTCTCGCGGACTTCGGGGTTACTGTAATCCGGCAGAAGCATTGGAGCTATCCGGTCCTTCTCAATATCTGCGGCCTCAATTTCCTCGTTGTAGCGTTTTACATGATCAAGTCCTGGTTTTCCCAGCTCTCCCAGCTCATTGATGTATTCAGCTGCTCTCTCTCCGGCAATACGCCCGAAGACGATGACATCAAGGAGAGAGTTGCCCATCAGTCTGTTCTCTCCGTGGACGCCACCGGTGACTTCACCGGCTGCGTAGAGTCCAGGAATGTTCGTCTCGCATCTTTTGTTGATGTCCAGTCCGCCATTCTGGTAATGAAGAGTTGGATGGATGAGCATCGGTTCTTTCGAAATGTCAATCCCGAATCGCTTGAACAGGATGCACTTACCCGGGAATTCCTTTTTCACTGTACCCTCACCGCTGAGCAGGTCGATCATAGGGGAGTCCAGCCACACTCCGAACTTGCCGGTAGGGGTTGGAACACCGTTTCCTCTGCCATCAGGGCTGCATTCACGGATAATGCAGGCAGCTTCCACATCTCTCGGTTCGCGCTCATACACGAATTGCTCCCCTTGGATATTCAGCAAGTTGGCTCCCGCTCCGCGGAATTTCTCGGTGATGAGAATCCCTTCCGCCTGCTCCGGGAATACCACACCTGTGGGGTGATACTGAACAGTATGGAGAAATGATATTGGTACTCCGGCTCTATACGCCATGACGATACCATCCGCTGTTGCGCCGTAATGGTTGGTTGTCATGAATCCCTGGATATGAAGCCTTCCGCTTCCGCCTGTAGCGATTATCACCGCCTTTGCTCTGACGTAATGATACTCAGATGTCTCAAGGTTGTAGAGAATGGCTCCGGCACAGCGGCCTGATTCATCAAGTACGAGTTCCACTGCCGGGCAGAATTCGATGACTTCAATCATGTCCTCATGATTCCTGGCTTCATCGCGGATGGTCTTCATTATTTCCGCGCCGGTGATGTCAGCGGCATAGTGCATTCTCTTTCTGCATGTTCCGCCGCCATGCATTGTTTTCATCGTGCCGTCTTCGAACTTTGAGAAGGTGGTTCCAAGTCCTTCAAGCCACTTCAAGGCATCGGGAGCGTTCCTGACCATCGTGTAGACCATTTCAGGATCGTTAACGAAGTGACCCCCGCCAAAAATATCCAGATAATGGTAATACGGAGAATCCTTGCCGACCTTGTCCCCCGCCTGGATGCCTCCTTCAGCCATCATGGTGTTAGCATCACCGTGACGGAGCTTGGTCGCGATGAGTACTTTTGCTCCATTTTCAGCAGCAAGAATGGCCGCAGCCGTTCCTGCACCTCCAGCGCCAATTATCAGGACATCTGTTTCGAAATCCGGTTGGGTGAGATCGACGAGATCCGGATTGACGCGGCTTTTAGCTTCAAGGATGTCAACCATTTCATTGCTTATGGAATAGCCCTTGCTTGGACCGACTTTTATCTCTCGTCTTGTTCCCTCTATGAAATCAGGATGAAAATTCCTGAGTACCGGATCACGTTCCTCCAGTTTGAGCGCCTGGAATTCTTCACCTTTTCTCTTTCGCTCCACCCTTGCCGAGCGGGTGCTTTCCACTTTTTCTATCAGCTTTTTCAGTTGTTCAGGATACGGCATTACTGACCTCCGGTTTCCTTAAAGCGCACATCAGACGTACCTCGCATCCTGAGGAGTCCAGTCATCTTCAGCCATTTCCGGCTCAGTTTCCCTGTCAAGGTAGAGCTGCCTGAGTTCGTCAGTTGACAGTTTCATCAGATTATGAAGCGGCTCGTCGAATACTCCATCCTCGATCTGCTTAACTCTCACGGCGAGGTGCTCCGCATGGGGTACTATATGTCTGGCATTGAGTCTTCTTGCCAGAATAGCCACGTTGAATTGTACTTCTTCGGCCGGGCACCTGGACGCGCAAAGACCACACATGATACAGTCGAAGGAAGTCTCAGCCACTCCGGAGACGTCACCCCTGATGGCCTG
>JAUWJE010000256.1 GCA_030607835.1 Candidatus Fermentibacterota bacterium
CCATTCCTCCCAGAATCTATGTTGAATCAGGTAATTCTCAGGAAATCCCTGAGGGATATCAACTAAAAGAGGAGATGGGAAGACCGAAACAGTCCAGGTTGAATCCGGCATTGTTCGCTGGACAAGAAGAGCGAGCGGAGCGAAATGCTCTTCAAGAGAATCCGAGTGTGCTCTCAGCTGAGGCAGGTCGATCGTATCCAGAGACAATGGGACAAGTGTCACAGTGCCACCATTCTGCTCAAGAAGATGCCAGTATTCAGAGGATTCCAGCATTTCCACTGTCCAGCCATCCGGTATGGGATATTCGATTGTTACTGGAATCCCGAGAGAACATGAAATGGTTTCGCTTCCTGTGACAAGCGAAATCAGTATAAGAAGATGTATCATCAGCGACGTCTCCGCTTTTTTCTGAGTTCAAAGAATCTTCGAAGAGGCAGCACAAGGTTATCAGCCGTTGAAATACTTATCAGGTCAAGTTTGTTGTCTCTGCATAGTTTTTCTCTATCTGTCTGAACAAGACGTACCTGAAAGGCGAATTTCTCTTTCCAGCTTCGGGAACTGGTATTCACAACTTGTTCTTTCCCTGTTTCCGGATCACGGAAGCGAACACGTCCCATAGTCGGCAGGTGGAGTTCTCTGGGATCAAAAACATGTATTCCGACAACATCATGTTTCCGTATAGTCGCACGAAGAAGTCTGCTCCCGCCGGGGATTCTGAAATCACTGATAATGAATACGAGAGCCCTTCTATTGAGTACGCGTCCCATATACTTCAGAGCTTTATCGAGGTCTGCCGGCGCCTGTCTGTCAGGGAACTGAAGGATACGACGAACAAGACCCAGGGCGTGTTTTCTCCCCTTGTCAGGCGGGACGTATTCATGAATCCGGTCGGAAAAAGTGAGCATACCGACACGATCATTACTTGCTGAGGCTGAAAGCGCCAGTACAGCTGCTACTTCGGCAACACGTTCGGCTTTTGTAAGATTGAGTGATCCAAAACGAAGACTGCCTGAGAGATCGACAACAAGAAGAACCAGGAGTTCGCGTTCCTCCCTGAATATTTTTACAAATGGAGTCCTGGTTCTTGCATAGACATTCCAATCGATAAGTTTTGGATCATCTCCCTCAGAGTATTGTCTGAGATCAGAAAACTCCATTCCCTGACCGCGGAAGATGGATGAGTAATCACCCCCGACAAGCTGAGCCACAAGCTTCCTTGTCTGGAGTTCAATCCTTCTAACGCGTTTGAAAAGTGAGTGTACGTTCTCCATGATCAGATAATCTCTGTTACTTGACCGGAATCTTGTCGAGTATTCTGTCTATTATTTCCTCAACACCCACTTCTTCCGCCTCAGCCTCGAATGAAAGAATTATTCTGTGCCTGAGAACATCATGAGCAACTTCCTTTACCAGTGAAGGCGAAACAAAGGATGAACCATAAAGGAATGCTCTTGCTCTGGATGCTGCAAGAAGACCAAGTGAGCCTCTTGGACTGGCTCCAACTGAGATGAGATCATCAAGATCCTTCAAACCAGCCTGTCTTGGGTGCCGTGTGGCGGAAACCAGCCTGACCATATAATCAAGTACTGCATCTTCAACGACTATCCTGGAAGAGAGCTTCTGAAGCGCTATGACCTTTTCAGTCGATATCACAGGTTCAACATCCGGAACAGGTTTACCACCTATCCTGCGCAGTATTTCGACTTCCTCACTGGCTGTTGGATAGTCGATTTTCAGTTTCATTATGAATCTGTCCACCTGAGCTTCAGGCAGTGGATATGTACCCTCCTGTTCAATCGGATTCTGTGTGGCCATAACGAAGAATGGAGACGGAAGAGGATAGGTTTTACCGCCGAACGTAACCTGACGTTCCTGCATTGCCTCAAGCAGAGCGCTCTGAACCTTGGCTGGAGCTCTGTTAATCTCATCACCCAGTATGAATTGCGCGAAAAGAGGTCCTTTTCTTGCTGTGAATGTACTTGTCTCCGGTTGAAATATCATTGTACCTGTCAGATCCGCAGGCAGAAGATCAGGTGTGAACTGTATTCTGGAGAATGACGCTTCCACACATCTGGAAAGCGTTCTGGCAGCAAGCGTTTTTGCCAGTCCGGGGACGCCTTCGATTAGAACATGGCCATCACAGAGAAGCGCAGTCATCAGACCCAGGCGGAATTCGTCCTGTCCAACGATAACACTGGAAAAAACGGAGTTCAGTTTATCCAGAAGAGACTTTTCAGCAGTTATCTGTTTATCGAGTTCTTCAATCAGCTGTCTTGACATCCAGTATCCTCCCGGCTTTTTCAATGTACTCACGCATAATATTTTCATAGTCGGTCAGCTGCTGATGAGTTCCAGCCTCGAACCTCATAACCAGCACAGGCTGAGTGTTGGACGCGCGAATGAGTCCCCAGCCATCAGGGAATGATATTCTTGCGCCATCAGTAGTATCCACAGGATATCCGGCCTTTTTCAGCATATCTGTTACTGCATCAACAATGATGAATTTGCTTTCATCAGAGCACTCTTCCCTTATTTCGGCTGTGGAAAATACCTCAGGAAGATCTGTGAGGTAGGAACTCAGAGGAGCATCGTTCGACGCAATTATCTCAATCAAGCGCAAGGCAGCATAGAGTGCATCATCGTAGCCGTAGTATCTGTCTCTGAAAAATATATGTCCGCTCATCTCCCCAGCAAGAAGAGCATTCTCCTCAGCCATGGCTTCCTTGATAAGAGAGTGTCCGGTAGGTGACATCACAGCACGTCCTCCAGCCTTTTCAACTTCGGAGAAAAACAGTCCTGAAGCCTTGACTTCGGAAATGATTGTTGCACCTGGATTAGCCTTGAGGAGTGATTTAGCCAATATTATGAGAACTCTGTCGCCCCAGACCACGTTTCCTTTCTCATCCACAATTCCAAGTCGGTCAGCATCACCATCAACTGCAAGACCTATGTCAGCTCTCGCTCTAAGAACTGTACTGCGCAGGTCTTTCAGGTTTTCCCCTACGG
>JAUWJE010000012.1 GCA_030607835.1 Candidatus Fermentibacterota bacterium
CGACCGGAATCCCACTCAATTACATATCCTGATGGATCGGCTGCGTCATGAGCAACACTGAATGCGCTTATCGAATATGATCCAAAATCAATACTGGTTCCGTTTGGAAATACATGAATCTCCTGGATTTTACCAAGTCTGTGTCTGGAAGCATCCAATGTTCCCTCTGTGGCAAAAACAGGAATTCCCCACTTTCTCGACAGCACACCTGCACCTTTTACATGATCCGAGTGTTCGTGACTGATGAACAGCGCTTGAGGATGTATACCGGAAAATCCGGAATCAACAAGTCTGGACGTGTGCAACTTGCCGCTCAATCCAGCGTCTATGAAAATCATTTTGCCTTCATGTTCTACAGTAAGGGCATTACCCCTGCTGCCACTGGCGAGTACACCAAGTCTCATAATGCAGCTCCTCCATCACTTGAAACACGATGAAATACAGCTGAATCAGTTGGATATTCCGGATGCCCTGTCTGGCCCCAGAAATTTCTGAGCATCCATGTGCTGTCAGGGGACAGTGAGTTAAGGCTGAACACACAGATACCGCTACCTCCCCGTTCAAGTGCTTCGCGTGCACCTGTTAATGCAGAGGTAATCGACTGATTATAAATTCCTATTCCATGAACCACTCTTGAAGGATTGATTCCGGTTCCGAGAATCGCCAGTTCCCTGGCCTTTGCTGCATCGGTAGTATAGGCCATCGTACAGACAAAATCGACAAGTCCCGCAGAAAGCCAGTATCTCCAGTCACAGGAGTAATGGCTTGCAGCTTCGAATGGATCAGCCATTACAGCACATGACAGAAGCGTTTCGGGTGATGCACTCCTTAGAGCGGATCGCACAGTCTCCACAGTCATGGTTACCTGATTGATTTTCCATTGAGACCACAATTCAGCCAGTTCTTCCGCACCACTGCTCCTTCTGAAGAGATCCAGCGGGTCTCTTCCAGTTTTGAAATAGAACGCTTCTAATGAGGATGACTCAAATCCAAAGGAGGGATTTGGATAGCGAATATAATCAAGGTGAATTCCATCAACGTTGTACTCAGTCGCAATTTCAACAGCAATATCAGCGATGAATTCTCGAACCTCGGGTACAGCTGGAGATAGAGTTGCTCCCACAATTCCTTTATCCTCACATTCTATGCGAGAGTAGTCTCTGGTTGATCGACCATATTTATCAGCGATAAACCAATCAGGATGGGAGTACCACACATGTGTAGAATCGGAAGGCGACTGCGGAGCGGACCATACAAGAAAAGCATTTACCCATGCATGAACTTCCATTCCTCGAGGGCGAGCTCGCATTATAATGTATTCAAGTGGATCGAAATCCCGCTGAAAAGCGGCCAATGGAAGTATGGAGGAATTGTAGTAGGCTTCCGCTCTGCCTACTACCTGCACAATAAGACCATTTGCTCCAGCTTCAGAAGCATTCTCTATGAGCACATCTATCGACTCAGGGCTGGTCAGTCCATCTCTCACAACCCAGAAGTATCGACCTGCACATACAGGAACAGTTCCCTGGACTACCCCTGCGAAAATAAGCATAGCAGGCAGTAATATTCGCAATCCTATCTTCATGTTCTTCACCTGCTACTGTCAAAACAGATTTTGGAGACAGCTCTAACGAAATGCTCAATATCGACAATATTATTCTGTGGGCTGATTGAAAAACCCAGATATCTATCCGGATTGGACATGTCTCTCCCTGTACTCTCCAGATAGGCAAGTCGCTCGGTGGAGTTGTGTGATGGAAGGACGATATTTGCATCCTCCAGCTTCGCATGGAATCTATCTGGTGCTGTCCTCATTCTCAGCAAAGCTGTTCCCGGAAGAAGATTATCAGCACAATCTCCGATGATGGAATATTTTATTCCATTGTAATCAAGACCGTCAAGCAGATCTGTTCGAAGCTGATTTACAATCCTTGCTCTGGGGACAATACCGGTGTTGAGCACACCAATAGCAGCGGTCATTCCGGAGATTCCGGGAATATTCATCATGCAGGAGAATTCCGGAGCATTACTCATCAACCAGGGATTAGAATCAGTTATTACAACTGCTGCTACCCCTGGTGGTCCACCTATTTTCTGTGAGGAAACTGTGATTGCGTCAATATCAGTACTGGATAAATCAATTTCGACCTTCCCGGCCGCATTACAGGCATCGGAGTGAAAAAGAGCTCCCTTTGAATGAGCTATCGCCGCGAGTTCTTCAACAGGTTGAATAATGCCTGAAATACCACTTGACCAGGCAACGGTTACAAGTCCGGTTTCAGCATTCATCGCATCCTTCAGTGACTCCGGAATAATCCTGCCATCATTGCCGATCGGGAGAATGGTGATGCTGGATCCCTCTTCTCTGAGGATCTTGAGAGCTGTATTGATTGAAGAATGCTCAACTGGGGATGAAATTATATGTTTCCTGTTGTTTTTCCTTGCCTGCCTTCCCATAGAAAGGACGGAAAGACCGTTTGCAGCTCCACCATCGTAATAGAATAACGTTCTTGCACCACCGAAGAATTCAGCGATCATATTTTCTGCTTCTTCCACGAAAAACTGTGTTTTTCTTCCAGGCAGATTACTGCTGCGACGGTGTCCATATCCATTTTTCATCGCCAAGGAGAACGCTTTGATTGCTTCCTCATTAACAGGCATCAGAGTAAGATGATCAAGGTATGTAATTTTATTCAGTCTATTGCTCCCATCTTCGTGAGACTCTCAGGAAATTCTTCCTTCTCCGGTCTTGAGAAGAGTTCAGCAATAGCCTCCATGATAGGATAATCTCTATTAAGTATCCTTCTGACAGTCCGTGTGATTGGCATATCTACATCGTATCTGTCAGCAAGTGTCATTATGGCAGAGGATGTGTCAACTCCTTCAGCCAGTCCCGATAACCCTTCAACGGTACCGCAGGCAAATGCCTCTCCAAATATCCTGTTATGACTGAAGGGTGAAAACAGGGTCGCCTCGTAATCACCTAAATGAGAATGCCCGTAAACACTTCTCCAGTCACCGCCCATAGCTGCAACTAGCCTGGCGACTTCCTGCGGAGCACGAGCCATGAGAGCGCCTTTGAGGCCTGACATATTGAGTCCATCAAGGATTCCAGCCGCTATTCCAATAACGTTCTTGGCAGCAGCTCCCACCTCGCAACCGATCATGTCCCGCGACCAGTAGAATCGTATCAGATCACTACTCATCAGCCTGGATATGCGAATTGCATTATCATCGCGATCGGATGCGATAAGCATGCAACTGGGTACTTCAGCAATAAATTGCTGCAGGTGTCCCGGACCTACCCAGACAGAAAGACTTCGCGGATTCAGGCCTTCCTGATCAGCTATTTCGGACAATCTCAATCCGGTTACTTTTTCTATACCCTTCATGCAGAGAATGATATCAGAACCTGAAAGATCGTTTGCGGATAGTTTTGATGCAAGTTTTCTGAATTCCTGAGCGGGAACCGCAACAGTTATCATGTCGCAGGCAGACGCATCTGCAAGATCTGTGGTCAGACGAATATTATCGGGAAGCTCGAGATACCTGTTTTTTCCTGTTTTCTGAAGCTCACGAAAACCCGGCGCGTCTCCGGGTTCCCAGCCAAGCATTGTATTTCCCACTCTGGATCCATACCATAGATGGAAACTTCCCCATCTACCGCATCCAAGAACTGCCTGCTTAACCGGCATTATGGTCTACTCTCCACTTTCAAATCCTTTCGGATCCGGTATGGTTTCAACTGAAGCATACTTCTTGAACAGCTCTCCCCATGGAGTCGCGAGGGCTTCCTTGATTCTTTTCTTACCGACAAGATTAAGCCAGAACACATCATGATATAATCTGCTTGCGAAAAAGGACCATGGAACAATGGGACTTCTGAGTAGAATATTTTCCAGTGGTTTCAGCCAGCCGTGATAGATTACTTTTTGCCCTCTGCTTGCGAAAGTCTCTGTTTGTACAAAATGGAAATTCACCTTTGAGATGTCTTCTCCTACAATCTCGATTTCTGCTGGATCTCCGATCCCGAGTCCTTCTTCGTGAGCAAGCCTAATAAAATCCAGTTTCATCGGATCACACCCCTGCATTTTCGCACTTATCGCGTCAATTGCCACCTGATCTGCGGAAGCAAGGATAAAATTCTTCACATGGGGAATCATCGCTCTAGGCCCTGGTCCTTCTCCGGCAAATGTTCCATCCATCACAGCAAGAATACCGGGATGTATCTCTTTCTGAATTCTGAGGAGATCAACGAGGGTTTCGTGTATGACACTGTGTGTCCAGTGACGACGCTCACTGAGCAGGCCACCGAAAGCATTCTTCATCGCACCTGTGATTGTAGTAAACACATGTGTCTTCATTGTTGGAAGATGGATGATATTCTTTCCTATGAGAATATCCGGAACTTTCACACCTTCAGGGAAAATTTTTCCCAGAACTCTAAAAGGTTTGTCAGGCTTGAATTCAACCCACTTCACCGGTTTTTCGTAGAGTCTGACTTTTTGAATTCCATGCAGGTCTTCATCAACCTGTCTGAGATGGTTTCCGATTTCCCCCTTCTTATCACTGACGACAACTGTCCTGTTATGTGTTGAAACAAGCTGATCTTTACCGTATCCATCCTTCAGAAGGCTTCTTATCACACCATCAAGCTGCCAGGGTGTTGTGGAACAGGCTGGATACCAGTGATGCCATGATACATTTATTTTAAGCAGAACGTCCTGGCTCTTATCCAGGAAGTCCAGATAATCAATACTTTTAAGAAGCTTGTGATAATCCTCCAGAACGGTATCCGGTGATGTTTTCAGTACAGCGACTTTACTTTTCATGTTCTATCCTCATACAATCCTGTGGTTTTCCATCTTCGATGTGCCCACCAGTAGAGTTCCGGTGTTTCTCTGATCAGTTTTTCAAGTTCAAGCGTATATTGCTGTGTAATCCGTTTTTCTGCCTCTTCCCTGGAAATATCTCCTTCAGGACGTATTGGTTCCGATATCACCAGCCTGTGGTCAGGACCTTTCCCGATTCGGAGCAGTGCCGCCAGAAAAACCGGCACTCCAAGCTTCGCGGAAAATGCCGCAGCTCCTCTCGGAGTGGAAGCGGGGAAATTGAAGAAATCAACGATTATTCCACTCTCCCGGGCATCCTGATCTGACAGCCAGCATACGTATCCCCCCCGTTTCATCGATGATAATACGCCTTTTACCGCAGCTCTCCTATTGTACAGTTCTATTCCGTGCATGGAGCGCATATGATTGATAAACCCATCAACCAGACTATTACTCTGTCGCCCAACAAGGAAGGCAACATCTCCAAGAAGATACTTGTTTGCGATACCGAAGAGTTCCCAGTTTCCAAAATGTCCTGTGATGATGATCGCTCCCTCTTCACGAAGGAGAACTTCAAGAGCTTCAGGATTATCTACCCTGACATGTTTTTCTATATAGCTTTGATCAATCTTCCACTGACGCGCATATTCAATCATGAAACGCCCGGAATTCTTGTAGGATAGAAGCGCAATTCTATTCAGTTCCTCAGATGACTTCTCAGGAAAAGCAAGTTCAAGATTCACAAGTACGACTCTTTTTCTGATTCGCAGCACTTTCCATGCAAACCATCCCATGAATGCGCCCAGCGACAGAGCACACCTGATAGACAGAAGACCCGTCAAAAAAACGGTAATCCGAACAAACACATACTCAATCCTGTGACCGAAAGAAGGTCTCTCCCGTTTTTCCATCTCAGCTCCTGCTAAAAGGAATCCGTACTTTTACGGCCTGCTCCGGACACAGTTCATGACAACAGAGGCACATGATGCATTTGCGGCGCTCCATCACTGCTCTTCCATCTTTAATAATTATCGCGTTTGTCGGACAACCCCTTGCACAGATTCCACAACCGTTACACTTATCTGTAGATACAGGTGGTTTCTTGAAGAGCATTCTCGCTATTCCACCCAGAAAAGAAGGAAGCAGGTTATAGAAGCTCTCACCGGGTACTCTGAAATTCTCAAACATACCTTCTTTCAAACCATATACAGAGATGTCTTCTCGTGGCTTCCCCAGTCCCCGTTCTCGAGCGATTCTGTTCGTATAGAGTTCAAGAGCATCAATACCGACAAGTTCAGTCATAACCATGTCGAGGCACACACCATCTCGCGAAAGACCAAGCAAACCATCCCATCTGGGAGTTCCATCGGTACTTGGTCCCTTGCCATCCATCGCAAGAATTGCATCCATAACGGTCAAATCAAAATTAACGATCTCATAGATATCAACAATGTATTTCGATAAATCAACCGGTCTTATTCCATAACTGTGCAATACAGCTTTCCCAAGCCCGGGAATCGCGCCAAAAGCATTTTTCACCGCATTGGTCAGCCTGCAGAGTCCATGTGTTTTGAACTTGCACATATTAATTAAAACATCACATTCCAGAATAGGACTTGCGATGTCGTATGTTCTGCTCATGACTGTCCTTCGAACACATCCTGCTTTCTCAAAATTGACCAGTTCAAATCCGAGCTCTTCAGCAATCCGGGAGTATCCGCAGTTCTTCCAGAATCTTTCAACTCCTTTTACTGCTCCGCCGGGACTATCTCCTACAGTAACCGTACACCCTTCGTTGCGCAGCAGAATAATCATCGCTGCAACAACCTCCGGATGTGTTGTTATTGCTCTTTCGGGGGACTTTGCTGAGAGCATATTAACTTTGAGAAGCACTTCTGCACCTGGAACAACCGTATCCGGCCATCCTCCAGCCTGTTCCAGCATTTCCGAAATCGCATCAATGAGTTCGCTTCTGTCGTAAGACTCGAATCCTGCTCTGAGAACTACGTCATATGCCATAACATCCTTCAGGAACGTTCAGATTATATGAACCAGATCATTCGCCGAACTGGCAATTCCCAAGAGCAGGGGCTACAACTCTGTTCTTACCTGCTCTTTTTGCCATGTACATCCGCTGATCCGCATACTTCAGTAACATATCCCGATCTTTCACATCAGTAAGGTATGTTGAGACTCCAAGGCTGATACTGACTTTCCCAAGAGGCTGCTGTTCGGAGTGAGAAATCCCATAAGAGGACTCAAGCACTCTTTTTCTTATTCTCTCGGCAATCTCAACGGATTCCCTCTCATTTGTGAATGGAAGAATACAGACAAACTCTTCTCCACCATATCTGATAAGAATATCAACTTCTCGAATCGCTTCGGCCATTGCTTTCACCACTGTTGTAAGCAATGTATTTCCCATTGGATGACCCCAAGAATCGTTGTAATGTTTGAAGTCATCTATATCCATCATGATAAGAGAGAAAGGAAAACTGGATCTGTCAGTTCGCCTGAATTCGTCTTCAAGTTTTTCTTCGAAGAATCGCAGATTACCAAGACCTGTAAGTCTATCCTTTCTTGCCAGTTCCAGTATTCTGGAATGCAGCATCGCGTTCTCCACTGCTGTTGCCGCATGATTTGCCAGGGCAACAACGATACGTTCAGACTCTGCAGAAAACTTTCCAGTGTTAGGACTCTGTATATCAATGGCGCCTACTACCCGATCCTGCACTATCATTGGAACAGCGAGTTCACTCCTTGTGCTGCTGAGGTTTTCCACATACCTTGCATCTTCTCTGGTCTGTTGAATGTTGATCGGTTTCCGGAATGAGATAGAAGCAGCAACGACCCCGGACGACAACTGATTATCAGATTGTACTCTGCCCATTGTGGCCGGTTCTATGATTCTAATAGTAAGACCTGTGGGATCAAACTCCGAATCATATCCAGAAGTCACAGCAACCTTAAGTGTATGAGGAATCATGTCATCTCTATTACCTTCAGCAAGAAAAACAGCAACAGATTCTGATGGAAAGAATCTCCGCAGAGCCGATGTGACTTCACGGCATATCTTCTTCAGATCCTGTGTTGAGTTCAATTCCCTTCCGATCACAGAAATAGTCTCAAGCTCCTCATTCATTTTTCTGAGATTCTCTCTGAGCATGTATTCCTCTGTGACATCGCTTGTCATAATGACAACACCGGCGAAATGACCTGCACGCTGGAAAGGTAAATAGCTTACATTCAGCACCTGATCTTCCTGACCAACCTTACCAACATGAACCTGTCTGTTGAGTATTGGTCTTTCCTCTTCCAGAGTAGTACTGAAAGAATTCTCCTTATCGGAAATAAGGACAGGAAGCACTTCCATTAACCTCTTGCCTATAAGGTCGTTCGCGTTTTTATCGAATAATTTGCAGGCTATTGGTGTTACCTGAAGAAGGAAACCGGAATTATCGACAACAAGGATTCCGGAATCCAGGCTGTTCATAATCGCGGACATATGTTCCCGCTCATCAGTCACTTCTTCCAGGACCATCGCATTTAGAATGGCTTCAGCTGTATGCACAGCATAATGTCTTAACGCTTCCAGATCGGTACTTTCAATCTTTCTTCCAGTTACATGTCTGTCACATCTAATAAGGCCAATTGGACGTCTTGCTGCAACAAGTGGTGTGTCTACATAAACCTTTGAGCCTGCCCACCACATTCTCTCGTCAGCCACTTCAACTTCAGTGGACTGAATCTGACGCAGGTCCCGAATGGAAATCCCCATGGGAAGGTCATGGTGTTCACGGACATGAAGGGATTTTGGAATATCGGTCAGGTTTCTTCCTAATGCAGCTTCTGTGACCAGTTCATCCGTTTCCGAGAGATATCGACAGACCCATACTCTATCAAAACCAAGTCCTGTAAGCACTCCATTTGCCATTCTTCTGAATATATCCTTGACACTCATGGTCCTACCAAGCTCTTCAGTCAGTTTCCATGTTGCCTCAAGTCTGTTTACTCTTTTTTCCAGATAACCACATAGTTTATTCAGTATAGCTTCTCTGTCAGGAGGATTGCTTCTTTCCAGACGGTAATCTACAAATGAAGAAACATTCTCCATAAGAGTTTCACAGATCAATACAAAAGCTTCAGGGCGAATGGGAAGTTCCTCAATTCCGTCAACTCCAGCCCACTCAGCCCTTAAGCGAAGGGAAGCATCCAGTCCGGGTGTCAATAAAAGAAAGGGAACTTCAGATGTAAGTGATTCCCCTTTGAGATACCGGCACACCCTCAGTCCATCAAGCATAGGTAAGAAGTATCCGCACACAACCAGCGAAGGATTCGAGGTAGCAGCTCTGGAAATCACTTCTATCCCGGTACTGCACGTTTTTACATCGTAACCCTCGAGCCTTAGTACTTTCCCAAGAATCTGCACCAGTCCTGCATCATTATCCGCGATTAGAACCGTCTTATTCCCTGGCATCAGCTGAATATCATTCCAGTTTATTCGTTAAGAATCGCGATCAATATCGAATCAATCCTGCGTTCCGCTGTCAATTGCTGCCTGAGCCGCAGCCAGTCTTGCAATCGGAACCCTGAATGGTGAACAGGATACATAATCCAATCCAATCGAGTTGAAGAACCAGATTGATGCAGGATCTCCGCCATGCTCTCCACAGACACCAATCTTGATATCTGGTTTGACTCTTTTTCCCTCTTTTACCGCAATTTCGACTAACTTGCCTACACCATTGACATCAATGGATGTAAAGGGATCCTTTTCATAAATACCCATCCTGACATACTCACCCAGGAAAGCACCTGCATCGTCTCTTGAGAATCCGCAAGCCATCTGTGTAAGATCGTTTGTGCCAAAACTGAAGAAATCAGCGTATTCAGCTATTCTGGCCGCATCAATAGCAGCACGAGGCACTTCGATCATTGTGCCGATACTGTAATTGATGAAATCAGCAGGCAAACCTTTTTCTCTAAAGACTGCGTCTATTACATTTTGCGCACGGGTGCGGGAGATCTCGAGTTCCCTTGGATGTCCAACCAGTGGAATCATGATCTCAGGCAGAACTTCAGTACCGCTTTCTTTTACTTCGATGGCTGCTTCCATAATAGCTCTTACCTGCATATCGGAAACTTCCGGGTATGTCAAACCAAGCCTGCATCCTCTATGGCCGAGCATTGGATTGAATTCGTGAAGCTTCTCAACGGTTCTCTGAATCTTCTCAATTGGTACTTCCATCTCTCTGGCCATTTCAAGCTGCCCCTGACTGTCATGTGGCAGGAATTCATGAAGTGGTGGATCAAGAAGTCTTACAGTACAAGGACGACCATCAAGCTCCCGGAATATCTGTATGAAGTCTCCACGCTGCAGAGGAAGCAATTCTTCTATAGCTTCATTGAAATCCGCAAGAGGAGCCTTGAGCTCTTTCTCCAGGCTGGAAGTATCATCGAAAGCAGCAATTCTATCCCGAAGACTTTTAACTTCTTCAGCAACCAGTATCATCTTCCTGAAGGAGACAATTCTGTCGTCTTCGAAGAACATGTGCTCTGTTCTGCAGAGACCTATACCTTCTGCTCCAAAATCAATAGCTGTTTTCGTGTCCTTTGCCGTTTCGGCATTCGTTCGAACACCAATCTTTCTGAATTCATCGGTCCAGTCCATAAGAATCGTGTAATTCAGATATAGTCTTGATTCATTCGGATCATCCTCACCCATGCAAATGCTCAATATCTCCGAAGGTTGGACTTCTACTTTACCGGCAAATATTTCACCTGTAAAGCCATCCAGTGCTATTAGATCACCTTCGGTAATCTCTTTATCTCCGCAGATCATCTTCTTTAACGCACTGTCGACACTAAGACTGCTTGCACCGGCAACACATGGAAGACCCATTCCCCTGGCAACAACAGCAGCATGAGATGTCATGCCTCCTCTTGAAGTGATAATTCCCTTCGACACCGACATTCCACCGATATCTTCAGGACTTGTCTCCTTCCTGCAGAGAATCACATCTTCTCCTCTTGATGTCCATTCTTCCGCATCATCAGCGGTAAAGACAGCGCGATCGCATGCTCCACCCGGAGAAGCGTTCAGACCGGTCGTGAGAAAATCAGCATGATCCTTGCTCTTTCTATCAAGAACCGGAGCGAACAGCTGATTGAACGCGTTTGTTGGAATCCTGTTCAGTGCAGTTATTTTATCAATCAAACCTTCTTTTACCATATCGACGGCAATATTCAAAGCGGCGAATACCGTTCTTTTGCCTGTTCTTGTCTGCAGGAGATAGAGTTTTCCCTCTTCGATGGTAAACTCAATGTCCTGCATGTCGAGATAGTGCTTTTCAAGTACAGTCCTGATTGAAAGCAGTTCTTCGTATGAGGCTTCATCAACGTTTCGAAGAGTTGAAATCGGTTCGGGTGTTCTGGTGCCGGCAACGACATCTTCACCCTGTGCATTCATCAGATATTCACCGTAGAAAGTGTTTTCTCCGTTTGCGGGATTCCTTGTGAAGCAGACACCCGTACCGGAGTTTTCACCCATATTGCCAAAGACCATGATCTGAACATTTACAGCAGTACCAACAAGCCCGGTAATATCGTTAAGCTGACGATATCGTCTTGCTCTGGTGTTGTTCCAGGATCCGAATACAGCGTCGATTGACAACCTCAGCTGTTCCCAGGGATCAACAGGGAAAGGTTCACCGATCTGTTCATCGTATATGTTCTTGAACTCCTTGACTACTTCCTTCAGATCGTCAGTGGTAAGATCTGTATCGAGATCAACGTTTCTGCTTATTTTCATCTGTTCAAGCACTTCTTCAAATGAGTGGTGCGGGATTCCCATGACCACATTACCAAACATATGAATGAATCTACGATAGGCGTCCCATACGAATCTTGGATTACCTGTTTTTTGAGTGATTGCATCCATGGAATCATCATTAAGACCAAGGTTGAGAACTGTATCCATCATGCCTGGCATTGAAACAGCTGCACCACTCCTAACAGATATAAGCATTGGATCTATTCCTGACCCGAATTTCTTTCCGGTCATTTCTTCCAGCTGAGCGAGTTTCTCTTGAATCTGCTGTTCCAGTCCATCCGGCCAGCTTCCTTCATCTCCAACGTTATAATATCCTGCGCAGGCTTCGGTTGATATCGTAAATCCAGGAGGTACAGGAAGTCCAAGTTTCGTCATCTCGGCCAGGTTAGCGCCCTTACCTCCGAGAAGTTCTTTCTGAGTGCGGTTACCCTCGGTTTCATCTCCACCGAAGAAATAGACATACTTTACGGAATTCATACAGAACCTTTCATTTAGTAGATTGCCTAATAATCACAGAACTGGTAATATATCATGGTCAGAGCTTGAATTCAATATTAGGGTCAGGGTAAAGGAAGCTGAAAGATGAGCCGGTTTACAGATTCACTGATTGTCTCACCACTCTCGGATGGAAGAACATGGATAATTCTGCGTCCGTTCGGTTACGATATTGGAAAAGAGGGAAGTGGAGATACCGTGGAAGTCAAAATAGGTTTCATGACTGATTTCGCTTCTATTCCAAGACTGTTCTGGATTATCCTGCCGCGGTGGGGAAAGTACGGGAACGCTGCAGTTGTACATGACTGGCTCTACTGGCAACAGACTCGCTCCCGAAAAGAATCCGACAGCATAATGCTTGAGGGAATGGGAATGCTCAGAGTTCCGAGATGGCAGAAATACTCGATATATATCGCTGTTCGCTCGTTTGGCTGCCTTGCGTGGAAGAGAAATCAAATGGACAGGAAATCCGGATTTAAAAGGGTTCTGACAGATTACGTGTTCAAATCAACAATGAAATCACGAAGACCGTCTCTGTTCAGGCGAGTCTTCAGGATCAGATAAAACCTTTTGGGGCCGGGCCTTACTTCTAAACATTTGTTACTCCTGTAACAAGCACACTTAGAGGAAATGTTTAGAAGTAAGGCCCGGCCCCATGTTTATTTTCTTTTCCAGAGGAAGCTGAGGAAATCCTCTATCTCTCTGCGTTCGGCTTCATTAATGGGTTTAATCCTGTCAAACACCCACGAACATACTTCTCCGGGACCTTCGAATTCATCAAGTTTGCCTGCAACAAGGGCAATTACTTCCGCCATCTCTTCCCTTCTTACAAGGCTGGACAGACCGGATCCCGCTTTCTCGGTTTCCACCAGCAGATCAGTACTGACTATCGAATCCAGGTCGACTGCTTCCGAGATTGCAGTGAAGTGTTCACCTAATTGTGAAACAGAGATTCCGTACTCGAGCGCAAGCTGCCTCTGTGTGAAATGCGGGCCGTACTTTGTTACCGAATATTCAAGAGCGGCGGCCCATATGGCGGGCTTCCTGCCGCGGGGAGTAACCTTCGAACAGAAGCAATTCCAGACATCAAGAGCCTGTCGTGACTTCTACTTTGAATATCCGTGGAGTTCCAGCATTCCACTTACCATTCCCGCAACTATATCTTCAATTGGAAGGTCGTTCTGATGGAGTGCTCTCCGTTTCAGACTGACTCTGAGCGATTCTATTCGAAGAAGCGTATGTTCGATTCTCTCATCCTGCGGAGCAAGTTCTTTTGCCTGAAGAAGCAGGTGAAGGCTTTCTTCAATGTGTCCGGTTTTGGCTTCCAGCATGGCCAGATAAGTAAGAGTTGCGGGTATACGGTACTTTTCCCTGCGAGCCGTTGCCAGCAGAAGGCGCTGCGCTTCTTCATCGTTGTTAAGCATCAGGTGAACAAGTCCGAGTTTCCTGCGGGCATCAAGATCCTCAGGAAGAATATCCAGATACTCTTCAAGCATTTCCCTGGCCTGCTCAAACCATTCGAGTTTTAGGTAAACATCGGATGTAAGCAGCAATCCAGCGGGACCGGGAACACCATGCCATTTGAAATTTGAGAGCCTCAGAGCCGCTTCCCTGGAGCGACCCTCCTCAAGGTCAAGCTGGCTGAGGTTGAGATTTGCAAGATCCTCATCGGATGTTCCGTGCACAGAGGGATCAGCAAGAAGTCTTTCCAGACTTTCTCTTGCCATTTCATGATTGTTGTCTTTCCTGGCTTTTTCAACCTGTTTCCAGAGCCAGCCTATTTTGTCATCAGATGGCTCGGTCACAATTCACCCTCCTTTGTGACAGCGAGTACTCCGGTTGCGGCAGTAGTTCTACTGAAAATCGAAGTTCCAATAGCATTTGCCTCTATTCGGTAAATATATGAACCGGAAGCAATAGAATCACCATCATGATCAAATCCGCTCCAGATAATCTGATTGTAACCCTGAACGCAGGTTGAGGACAATTCTACTATCTTCGTTCCTGAAACTGTGAATATGGATACGCTAACTTCTGAATCCTCGGAAATTCTGAAACTGAAGCACCTCTGCCCGTATCCGGGATTTGGATATACAAGTGCTTCGGTAATGCTGAGATCCTGATCTTCCAGAATCCTGAGGTTCAGTGTGTCCCTTGAACTGTTTCCAAGACCATCAATACTCCAGAGAATGATGGAATGCTCGCCTGGAGAAAGTGCTTCTATGCCATATGTGAGTCTGCCGCTTATAGAACTCCCTCTGTGGTATGAGAACCAGGAGCTCACATCACTTCCATTACCATCGATGAAAAGACTGAGTTGCCTTCCGGAACCGCCAAGAATACAGATCCCGCTGGAATCACTTATCTCGGCTTCAAGCGTAATATCTCCAGTTACTTCCGGATGCTCAATTCCATCGTAACCTCGGAGCCACATCGTTACATCCGGACCTTCCAGATCATTTCCAGAGGGGTGACCCTCAATCAGAACGGGCGGGTCCTGAGCTCCACAGAGATCATTCTCACCGGAAATAACAGTTGAAGCGATCCTGGCAAGATCACCGGTCGTTGATTGAAGGGGAATAAAACAGCTATGCTCGAATCCTCCGTTGCTGACGGTCTCTGTTCCCCTGAAGGCGGGGCCTCCGCACCTGAGGTATTCGATGAGCGCCCCCCCGAGACAGGTGTAGGTGGTGTACCGGGAAGATTCAAGTATTTCGAGAAAAGCTAATCCATCCTGCTGGAATCCGCTTCCTGTTATGCTGTTAAATTCTCCACTTCTGAGAGTGTCTCCGATCACTGAGACAGAACCGTCAGATTCAGGCAGAGGCAGAGGCATTTCAGGATAACCGAACATGATATAGAATTTGTTATTCAGATGGTATGAACCTGACAGGGTAAGTTTTGACTGCCATACGGCATCCCCGACACTAAGCCCTGGATTGTTAGTGAGCGAATCAACGAGACTTCTGAAATACTTGTAGTTATGGTTTGCGTAAGTTCCCCTGGTTCCGGCTACAGATGAAATACACCCGCCGGCAGGGTGAGTAACAACTGCTTCCCCAATCGCGTCGGTACCCGGAATGTCAAAATGTCCCAGATCACAGGTCGACCAGAATGACACCGGCAGTCTTGATCCGTTTGTCAACCTGCCGACATCCTCGGACAACATCATCTTCTCATGTGCTACCTGACCGGCAGAGCCATGCCCCATATACATTATGAAAGCGAATCCCTGATTGAATGTCTCAATGAAACTCTCCCTTGCCTCCGGTTTATCAGGATGTGGACCATCGGGTGGCCAGGATCCCGGAGGCCATGGGTACTCTATCAGGTAGAACTTCTCTCTGTCTATATGCCTGGGGAGAACTTCCTCAGCGATGCTATCAGTATCAATCGTATGTTCGGTTTCGTTGTTGGAAGAGCCCTGACCCCATTCATCATCGGCTGCAAGAAGAACTCTGTTCATCCATGTGCCG
>JAUWJE010000219.1 GCA_030607835.1 Candidatus Fermentibacterota bacterium
TCAGGTTCTATCCCAATTCAGGGTCTAACGAGAATCCCGTATTTACTAATTATTCCTTCATTCAGGCCGGTGGTTCCGATATCACCATGGCCTATGGTTGATGCACGGGTGCGACTAATCCACAGGTTGTGGATTACAATAACGATGGCTACCTTGATATTCTGGCAGGTGACAGGGACGGTGACACCTGGCTTTTCAATGGCAGTGCAAGCGGTCTGACTGCAGGAGTGCACCTCTATGCCAGCGGTGTACCGATCAATACAGAATATAATTGCTCACCTCGCCTGGTGGACTGGGATGAAAACGGTTACCTCGATCTACTGATTGGAGGCTACCCTTTGGGTGGCAGCACAAACAGCGGTTTTCTGCACCTGTACATGAACGATAACTCATCTGTTGACGAACTCAATTTCACCACCTACACCGATATTTCATTCTGGAACATGTGGAGAACTACGCATGAATTCTACGATCTGGACAGGGACGGTGACAAGGATCTCATCCTTGGCAATGAGAACGGAAGGGTCTACTTTGCTCCGAACACCGGTACTCATTCCGCTCCGGTCTTTTCCAGCTATTTCCCTCTCGAAGCTGATGGATCGGTTATAGATGTGGGAGCCAGAGCCCGTGAAACTATAAACGACTGGAATGAGGATGGAATTCCCGACCTGATCATCTGCAATACAACAAACGACAAAGTCCAGGTTTTTCTGGGTAGTGAGGAGCTTGGGATCGAGGAAGGTGAAGCAGGACTTGAAGCGGCAACTTATCTCATGGCTGTTTCCGGTAGCCCTACCACCGGTCTTTTCTCGATAGACTTGTACCTGCAGAGTGCGGGAGCCGTCGCGGTATCGGTCTTCGACAGCCAGGGCAGAATGGTATCTGATTACTCATGGTCGCTTTCTAATGGTATCAGCACTATGGACTGCGATATTGGCGCATTCCCGTCGGGTCTCTACTTCATTGCTGCAGATTTCGGTGATATGGTTCTCACGGACAGAGTGGGGCTGATCAGATAGGGCAGAATAATCCTGAGAGTATAATCGCTTTTAACTCAGCATCTTCAGTATGACTGGTAACCTGGAATTCCTAAATAACGTACAGCGTTGTTGTGGAGGACTCTCTAGTGGAAGTTTCACGGAGTGAATGGAAACATGAAACCTGGAATCCGGTGACCGGGTGCAGCCCGGTGAGCGAGGGGTGTTATCATTGCTATGCAAGGAGTATTGCTCTTCGGCTGAAGGCGATGGGTGTTGCGAAGTACAGTAAGGGTTTCTCGGTGGCAGTCCATGAAGATGCTCTGGAGAAGCCCCTTCACTGGAGGAAACCGCGGTTCGTTTTCATGACCTCTATGGGTGACCTGTTCCACCCGCTGATACCGGACGATTTCATATTGCGAGTCTTTGCTGTGATACGCCGTTGCGCCAGGCATGTGTTCCCGCTGCTGACGAAAAGACCGGCGCGTATGGTCGAGCTCTCGGGGAGGATATCCTGGCCTGGGAACGTATGGGCCGGGACGACCGTGGAGAACAGGAAGGTGTACAATCGGCTGGAGAGTCTGCGTTGTGTGGATGCGGTGGTTCGGTTCATATCCTTCGAGCCGTTGCTCTCCGATGTTTCTGATGTGGACCTTTCGGGTATTCATTGGGCTGCGGTTGGCGGGGAATCCGGACCTGACGCCAGACCTATGAAGATCGAGTGGGTTCGAGCCCTCCGAGACAGGTGCATTGCCGAGGGGATTGCCTTCTACTTCAAGCAGTGGGGCGGAGCGCACCACTCCTCCGGGGGGAGGACACTGGACAGCAGGATATGGGATGAGAGGCCGAAGCCTTCGGGGCAGTTACGGTTGAACGGTTTCTAGCATGTTCCTGTTTTCATGGTTGTACCTGCATGAATAAGTCAGATGGAATCAATTTTGATCAATTATATGTGCTATAATAGCAACACTAAATTACTGTGCTAGCTTGACAACACTTGAATTTCATAAGCCCTTTCATTTTCAGTTTTTCACCCAGTTAGCAGTTCTTAATCCCGGAACTCTGGTAAATTCCTTCTCATTGTTGGTTACGAGTGTGCAATCCAGAGCAAGGGCATGCGCAGCAATGAGGGTGTCGAGAGAACCTAATGGTGTTCCCTGCTTTTCAAGAAAGCTTCTGACAACTCCATATTCCCGTGCTGCAAGATCGTTGTACGGCAGGATCTCAAGAGGAACCACAAATTGTATGAGAGCAAGTTTATTCTGCTGGGGCCTGGAGCTTTTCATGACCCCGTATTCAAGTTCGCTCAGAGTTATTGAGGATATGCCAACAGTGGAGAGTGGCTGCTTTCTCAATCTGGCAATTACCTGAGGTGGTCTCCGCTTGATAAGATAAATGCAGGTATCAGTATCCAGCAGGAAATCAATCAAGAGATATCCTCAGCTGGTCAACGGGCTGTGAGCGGGAGTCCATATAGTCTTCAGTGAATTGATCCAGGCTGTTTATCAGTGTAGTCCAATGATCGTCCTTTGGAATAAGCAGTACAATACCCTCGTATTTTTTTACATATACATCCGTACCTGAGAAGCGGCAATTCGTTGGCAGGCGTACAGCCTGGCTTCTTCCGTTCTTGAACAGTTTTGCTGTCTGCATGGTATTCTCCTTCATGGTCTATACCCGAATATATACCATATGTGATTTATAGTCAAAAACCATTTTCACTTCTGAATGAGGAGCCAAGTTCGAATAACTGCAGTTTTTGTACCAATGGATGCATAAGACCTGGAGCCCCGTTACAAAACTACACTCCCGTGTTCTGATCTGGCCACACAAGGCTGTAGCTTGTGCTTCTTCCACCACCTGGGTTCCTTCTGAGAACACCCTTTTCGACGAGATCAGCAAGATCCCTCTTGGCTGTTTCCCGAGTGGTCTTTGCCATTCGTCTGTATTTGCTGTTTGTTAATCCTCCCTCAAAACCATTTCTGCCTGATTCTGAAAGCCTGTTTATAATTTTCTTCTGCCGCGGATTCAGGATTGTGTTCGACAGACTCTGCCACAGACGGGCTTTCTCACCGGTGTGTTCAATCTGAGTTTCAGCTGCTCTCAATGCTCTTTCCATGCATTCCAGGAACCAGACCAGCCACTCAGTGATGTTTCCGTTTCCCCTCTGAGTTCTTTCAAGTATGTCGTAATACGCCGCGCGATCGGAGAGTATCCGGGCTGACATGCTGTAAAGCCTTCGACTGCGCCTTTCGTCCCGGGCAAGAGCCATATCTGAGACAGCACGAGCGATACGGCCGTTACCGTCCTCAAAAGGATGGATCGTTACAAAGTAAAGATGTGCCCTGGCCGCTCTGATGATGCCATCAATTTCCTTCTCTGGTGAATTGAACCAGGAGAGAAAAGTGGTCATCTCCTTCTTCAGCCTTTCAGCTGGCGGGGCTTCGAAATGGACAGTCTCCCTTTCAGGAGGGCCTGATACCACCTGCATAGGTGATGTGCTCTTCCTCCAGTTTCCGGTGATGATTTTGCGAATGCCGGAATATCCGGAAGGGAACAGAGCCGCCTGCCATCCTTTCAGTCTTTGGGCTGAGAGCCTGCGGGAGTCGTTCTGTGTAGCATCAATGAGAACCTGAACAAGCCCGTCGATATGCTTCTCAGGATGAATAACCCCGGCTGTTTTTATACCCAGTCTTCTTTCCACCGAAGATCTTATCTGAGAGCGATCAAGCATTAAGCCCTCTATGGCGGCAGTGGAGTAGACCTCTTCTTCGAGCTGTTCCGCCTGGAGTTCGATTCCTATGTGCTCAGCTTTCGCAAGAA
>JAUWJE010000209.1 GCA_030607835.1 Candidatus Fermentibacterota bacterium
AGCCTTGGAGAGCATAGTCGCAGCGCCACGGTTACCGAAGGATGCCGTGAGGGCACCTCCGCCGCCAAATGCGCCGGAAAGACCATCTCCCTTGGATTTCTGAAGCAATACAACAGCTACAAGCAGTATACAAATTATAAAATGCATCATTGTAAGCACAGTTATCATTTTATGTGTCCTTTCCAGAGTAGGCAGATATACAAAACAGTATGGATAATGACAAGTCCTGAAAACAGTTACTGAAGAGGAATTGCGTTAATTATCATATCCTTTGTGAGGTTCTCTCCGGGGCACACAGTTTTGCATCCGGACAAGTCCCTGTGCAAAATGATACTGGATGAAGAAAGTCCATAATCCGAAAGAAGACTTTTAAGAAGCATTCCCAGAGATTTCATCTGATCCTCAGTTGGATGTATATCGCTGAAATCACCCACAAGACAAATTCCAATTGTATCCGCATTATGTTCCCTGGCATGGGCACCAACCGCCCACTGAGGCCTGCCTTCTTCCACCTCACCATCCTCTGACAGTGAACCGTTTCCAATAACGAAATGATACCCAATATCGAACCATCCATTGATCGCTCTGTGCAATGCCCTGAATACTTCTGCGCAGCCTGTAGTGGTCGCGGAGTGATGAATAATCAGGGAATTCACGTTTTTCATGCGAGTATAAACGGAATCCGGAGGTATTTCACCGGCTCTGTTCAGATCGTCTGAATCCAGATTCGTAACATCCTCGAAATTATCCCTTATCCATTCAGCACAGGATTGCATTGTTTACCGCCTTACTTATCTAATATAGTACTTTTATGTGAGAATTGAATCCAGACAGAGGAGATATCGTGAAAAGAAAAGTACCTGCTATTCTGACGGATACAAGCTTGATTTCTCGGGTCCATTCGTAAAGGTCGGATCCTATATCAGCTTCTGATACAAATAGTATTCAGCCTGCTTTCTGGAACAGGCCATGGCTTATTCTGGTTAACCCTAATGCCGGCAATGGAGTTTCACCTTCTTTTGCTGAAAGAACTTCCAGGATACTTTCGGATAATTCCATTGCGAACGAGATCGTTTATACAGAAAGCGCTGAGCATGTTGCAGAACTGGCATCAACTGCAAAGCCGGACCAGTGGTCCGGTGTGGCGGTTCTCGGCGGAGATGGAACGGCAAGTTATGCGGCATCCGGTCTCATAAGAAGCTCAAGTTCTCTTCCACTTGCAGTGTTTCCGGCAGGAAGAGGAAACGACTGGGTCAGAACACTAAGAACTGAATCAATCGAGAGAACAATAGGGAGTATTCGGAGTGGCAGAATCGCTGCAATGGATGCCGGAATATGCTTCATAGAGTCAAATGAAACCTCACGGGACGATTACGTATTCATCAACTCAGCGGGAATCGGACTTGACGCGCTTGTTCTCGCGAAATCTATCAGGATCAGACGGAAAATATCTGTTGGCAAGCTTGGATATCTGGCAGCCCTTCTATCCTCTCTGGTTGAAATGCCATCGTGGGAGGGAACACTGACAATGGATGAACAAAAAGTATTTACCGGGAAATATCTGAGCATCACATCAGGTGTATGTCCTTTCGTCGGCGGAGGAATGATGTTGTCGCCTTCTTCAGTTCCAGATGATGGGAAACTTGATACAGCAGTTGTTAGTCCAATCTCCAGAACTAATCTGATCCGCAGTATGCCTATGATCTACAGGGGAACTATTCTAAGCAATCCTTCGGTTTCCTCATGGAGCGGGAACGAATTCAGATTTGAAGCTCGAGGGAAGCTGGTGCTTGAACTGGACGGTGAAGCGATCAGCGGCATTCCGGATAATGCAGTTGTGATACTGAAATCTCTTCCAGCATCAATTCAGGTTGTCGTTGGGTCGGAATACTAACCCGCAAATTTCCTTTGGATCATTTACAATCACATCCGCTCCATGCTCAAGCAGCAACTCGACTGATCTGAATCCCCAGGATACACCAACAGCTATCAAGCCGGCGTTCTTTGCTGTATCAATATCCACATCGCTGTCTCCCACCATCAGAGTTTCTTCAGGAAGGATTCCGAGGTTCTGGACAACTTTCAGAGCGATTTCCGATTCGGGTTTCATTGGGAAGCCGGGAGTAGCTCCCTGAACAATCCTGAAGGGAACATCCGGGAGATAAACGGAAACCGCCTTCTCAGCTGATGCTTGAGGTTTGTTTGTGAGAACAGCCATTAGGATACCTTTACTGGCAAGTGTATCCAGCATCTCCTCAATACCCCTGTATGGTTTTGTCAGCACTGTTCCATGCTCTAGAAAGGTTTCTCTGATGTCGGAGGCTACTTTCTCCACCCTCTGCTCGGAAAGCTCACCTGAGGGAAAAAGTCTTCGTACAAGCTCTGTCACTCCACTGCCAACAGCGGCTTTCACTTCCGGTACAGTTCTTGACGGAAGACAGTTCGCCTTCATAACTCTGTTCACTACATTGTGAATATCATCAAGCGTATTGAGAAGTGTTCCATCAAGATCGAATATCACAGCTTTAACCATTTCAACCATTTCCTCATAAATAGTGACAGGCACTCTTTAATCCATGATGTTTCTTCAATCAGTTATTATGTATCTGGACTGAAAGGAGCATAAGCATATCAATGAATGAATGTAAAACTGAACAATGCGCCTGTACATACCCCGGTTGTCCCAGACACGGCAAATGCAGTGAATGTATCGCCTATCACAGACGGAGAGGGGAATTCACCGGATGTTTGTTCTCTCCCGAAGCTGAAAAAACATGGGACAGATCGTTTGAATGTCTTGCTCGTGACAGAAGAGGATGAAGTGGATAAATGTTTAGATGTTAGCCCCGGCCCCCAGATGTTTAGCGGGTTTCTGAGAGTACAAGGAGCAGTGGGTCGAGTTTCTTCTTTTTAGTCCAGGCATCAGACAGCGGATGAATGACTATTTCTCCATTGATCTCTCCGACCATGCATGATCCCGCTCCGTCAACCAGTGCGTCAACAGCTGCCCAGCCCAGTTTGGAAGCCAGCACTCGATCTATCGATTCAGGTGAACCACCACGCTGAACATGGCCAAGAACGGTCACTCTGCTTTTCAAACCGGATATCTTCTCTATTTTGGCAGCTATTTCAAAAGCGTTTCCAGCCTCATCGCCTTCCGCAACAACGAGTATGTTGGAACTTCGACCCATGGATATTCTTTTTCTGACTTTCCTGACTATTGCATCAAGATCGGTGGGAGTCTCAGGAATCAGAACAGCTTCAGCTCCTGACCCTACTCCGACCTCCAGGGCTATGAATCCAGCGGATCTTCCCATTACTTCAACAATGAAAAGTCTGTCATGTGCGGCAGCTGTATCCCGGACTTTGTCGATAGCCTCAAGAGCCGTGTTGACAGCAGTACAGAATCCAATTGTCAGATCAGTTCCCCAGATATCGTTATCTATGGTTGCCGGAACGCCGACTACTGCAATTCCATGCTCTTCCGATAATCTATCCGCTCCTCTGAAACTGCCATCTCCGCCTATTACGACCAATCCATCGATATTATCATTCCTGAGATTGGCTGCAGCGGCAGATCTTCCTTCCGGGGTCAGAAATCTCTCACTCCGCGCGGAATGTAGAATCGTTCCTCCGCGCTGAATGATGTTGCTCACATTCTGTGATTCAAGTTCTATGAAATCCCCATCAATGAGTCCGTCAAAACCTTTTCTGACGCCAATAGCAGAAAGGCCACGGTTAAGAGCTCTTCTTACCGTGGCCCTGATGCATGCGTTCATCCCGGGAGAATCACCCCCGCTTGTCAGAACGGCTATTTTTCTCACAGTGTTACCGTCTTACTACTTTTTGTCCTTGCCGGAAGCAGAAACGGAACCCGGCGAGTCAATTAACTCCAGAATACAACCCTCTGCTGCGTCCCCCTGC
>JAUWJE010000002.1 GCA_030607835.1 Candidatus Fermentibacterota bacterium
CAAATACCCAGAGTTCATTTGTTTCTGGATGGGAAACAATCTCCATAGATAATAAAACCTCTGAGGAGGGCCAGTCCGGTATAAGGAAGGCATCATAAGTGAAATCCGGCAGTGTATATCTTATTCCATATGGAAGTATACTTGTTGCAGAACTTCCGGTGAACCCAATAATCAGATAATCAGTGGAAGCACTGCTGTTAAGAACCAGTTCAGGATCAGTTAATAGCCAGCTTCCTCCCGTTACCCAGTTCTCAAGTATCCAGCTATCCCCACCATCTACCGAACTGAAAATCTTGATTACATCACCCTGCGAGCCTGTGCTATCAGTTATCGAGGCAGCGTACTGTTTGCCCTGCAGGTCGAAGATTCCGGTGCAGTAGGTTAGACCTGGGCCGGCCCAGGTGCTGTTTTGAGCCATGTCCCAAATGAAGATGTCGTTCGCCCATAGTGGATGTGGATTATCCTGCGGGGTTAGAACACCAGGCACACCTGAAACGAGAAGATACAAACAAACAAAAGTAATCATAAGAAACTCCCTTCAATTCATACGTAGTACAGCATCATACAATTATACATATACGAATAAAAAATACGGTATTACTTGGTGTACGGCAAGTGGTAGTGAATCAGGAGCTATTCCTCTTCTTCGCCCATCCAGATCCCTTTGTCAAGAAGCTTCCATACCGGTTTTCCTGTTATTTCTTTAAGGTCTTCCAGTACATCAAGCTGTGTGGGATCTACCTGAAGAGACTGTGTAAACATGTCAACAGCTTCCTCATCCTGCGCGATAATGGCGAATATTCTGCCCATGGCGTTGTACGCTTCGGTGAGTTCAGGATCGAGTTCTGCTGCCTGTTCGAGTAGTTCCATCGCGTTATCGATCATTTCCTGTTCATCAACTTCTATGTCCCAGATCTCCGCTGTGGGAATATTATCAAGCAGAGACAGAGACCAGCAGAGCCCCTTACCGAGGTATGCGAGGGGATTATCCGGATCAAGTTTCAATACTGAATCATAGAGGGCGAGTGCTTCCTCCGGGCTTCGGTCTTTCCTCATATGCTCCGCCATGCTCAGTATGGCATCAATATCTTTCAGTTCTGCCTCATTGAGATCATCATGTGTATCTCTGGTGTCTCGATCCATTTTGCGTTTTTACCTCCACAGGTGTTTTCACGGTTCCGCCTTCATTACATCCTGCGAAGCCATTCGTCAAGCCCCTGCTTGCATGAGCCTGTATACAAGCTGTAATTCAATTAGTATCATTGCTCAAATGTTGTTGATGGGAAACCGAAGGTTCTACGAAGGGAAACCGAAGGTTCCCCAAAGGGAGACGAAGAAACCCATAATGTCCCCAAGGGAAACCGAAGGTTCCCTGAAAGGAAAATATGCTGGAGACCGATGTCAGGTATCTCAAGGGTGTCGGACCCGCGAGAAGCAGACAATTAGCTAAACTTGACATACATACTGTCGGAGATCTTCTTCTTCATGTTCCGGCGCAGTATCGTGATCGCAGAGTCATTACTCCTATCAGGAATCTTATCCCCGGAGAAGAATCGAATGTATCAGGAACTGTGGTATCCAGCGGATTATGGAAATCCCGAAAAGGGAAGAGAGTGTTCCAGGTTGAGCTTGAAGACAACAGTTCAGGGAGAATTAAATTATCCTTCTTCAACTGGAAATACATTGCCGGCAGACTGCAGCCAGGATCAGAGGTTATCGCCAGCGGGAAGATCGATTTCTTCGGTGGTCTTTCAATTGTACATCCCGATCTGATTTTTCTGAATGATGAATCGGTGGAATCACCCCTTGTGCTTCCTGTCTACCCGCTTACTGCTGGAATAACCCAGGGAATAATGAGAAAACTAATGACATCAGCCATTGAGAAATATGTGTCTCATGTATGTGAAATCCTTCCCGCTGAAGTGCTTAATTCATATGGTTTCCAGCGCCGCGCTGAGGTTGTTCGCGAAGTGCATTTTCCGGTGGATCCCCCTCAGGGTGAGCAAGCCAGAAAAGTACTTGCTCTTGAAGAGTTATTTCTTTTTCAGTCCATTCTGAATCGTGTCAGGATAAATGCCTCTCTAAGACCTCGGATACTGATTGCTCCACCACCGGACACTTTAAGTACATTTCTGCAGAAGTTGCCCTACGAGCTTACAAACGCCCAGGAGAAAGCTGTAAGAAAAATAACTGATGAGCTATCCAGAGATATACCCATGAGAAGACTTCTTCAGGGAGATGTGGGTTCTGGCAAGACAGTTATTGCCGCTGCTGCATGTGCTCTGTGCTGCGCAGCCGGTTATCAGGTCGCTGTTGTGGCTCCGACCGAAGTCCTTGCCGCTCAGCACTACAAAACACTCAGAGGGATGCTGGAGCCGATGGGTATCAGATGTGATCTCCTAACGGGTGGAACAACCGGTTCGCAGAGGAAGTCTATCTCTGAATCACTGAAAGAAGGCTCCCTGGATGTCCTGATCGGTACTCATGCTGTATTTGAGGATACTGTAATAATTCCAGGACTTGGACTGTGTATTATTGATGAACAGCACAAATTCGGAGTGGAGCAGAGGGAAAAGCTTCTGGCCGGGCGTCAACCGTGTCCGCATCTGCTGATTATGTCCGCGACACCAATACCCAGAACACTTGCTATGACAGTATATGGTGATCTTGATATCACTCTTATTGATGAGATGCCTCCAGGCAGAGGTAAAATACACACCCGAGTGATGGACAGAGATAAACGAACTGAGGTTTACAGTTCACTCCAGGAAAGACTTGAGCTTGGAGAGAGGGCGTACATTGTCTATCCGTTACGTGAAGCTTCTGAAGAACTTGATCTTAAGGATGCCACAACATCTTTTCATGTGCTCAGAGATGGTCCGTTGGGGAAATACAATGTCGGTCTGCTTACAGGTGCAATGAAAGCATCCGAAAAACTCGATGTTACCAGTAGATTCACGTCCGGTCAGATCTCTGTGCTGGTAAGCACAACTGTAATAGAGGTCGGGCTTGATGTTCCCGAGGCTACAGTGATGATTGTTGTGAATGCTGAGCGGTTTGGACTGAGCCAGCTTCATCAGCTGCGCGGTAGAATCGGCAGAGGAATAAATGATTCATGGTGTTTTCTTATGAAGGGCTCACAGTGCGGGATCGAGTCTGCGCAACGCCTGTCCGTTCTGGCTTCGACCGAAAATGGTTTCAGAATTGCTGAGAAAGATCTGGAGCTAAGAGGCCCCGGAGAAATAATTGGTACGAAGCAGCACGGCATTCCAGCTTTCAGGATTGCTTCGCTGATCACCGATGCAGAACTGATCGAGAAGGCTTCTGAACTGGCCTCTGGAAGCGAATCAGGACCACATCTGCTGCAGGAATACCGATTGCGTTTCGGTCATCTGGATATTCCCGGAATCTGATGGAATTTCCAGAGGTTGTCACAGGTATACTTCAGTTCCTATCTTTGTATACTTGGAGGGGTACTATTCAGATTATAGGGGCACTTGACATAGAAGTCATAAGAAATACAATTTATGTAAATGATAACTGGCTCGCAGCAATGCAATCAGAGGGAGCAGGTTAGAGATGGGCTTAGGGGATGATAAAGTAAAAAGACTTCTGCAGACTGCAAGAATGCAGATACAGCAAGGTGAACGCAGGGAAGCTCTTAGAACATATCGCAAAGCTCTTGAACTCGATCCGGATAATCAACAGATATTGGACAGGATCAATACCGTTGAACGTGAGATCACGGCGATGGATAAATTCAATAAGAGCAGATCCACCAGGGTACACAGTGCTGGAAGGAACATTTCAGCATCCGGATTCGTGGATGACTGTATTAAGAGATCAGTTGATGCTTCCAGGATGGGTGATGAAGTAAGAGCGTTGCAGGAGCTGGAGCGTGCAAAACGTCACGATCCTGATAATAAACTCGTACTGAAGAAGATACGTTATATTAAACGTTCTATCAAGGTAAACGGACTGACAGATATTGTTCGAAAAAACTTGAAATCCAACGATCCGGTATCTGCACTGGAGAATATCAAGCGCGCTTTTAATATATGGCCTTCAGCACCTGTTCTGGATGAATTGCTCAATCTCATCGAGGATTACCAGCTACCAGCAGTCATATTGGAGGAGAAGAAGCCGGAACCTGTAATTCCTGTTGAAAAGCATGCTGAAGTAGAAGAAGATGAAGAGCTTGTTATATCTACTACTATCCCGATTCCAGTTACTCCGGTAGAAAAGAAACCTGAGAAACCATCTAAAGCTAAGAAGAAGAAAACGGTAAAACCTGCTCCGGAAAAGAAGAAGAAGCCTGCTCCAACACCTGAACCGAAGAAGGATGGGAAGAACAAGATTTACTTTATCGTTGGAGCGGCTGTGCTATTAGCGATCATCGTGTTCACGGTGATAAAGCTTACGAGTGCACCTGTGGATGAACCAGAAGTAATTGAATATATCCCACCTCAGCCTTTCACGGAAACAATTGTTGTACAGGGCGCCCCGAATGTTAATTGTACGCTCGATGGTGTTCTCGTTCAGGAGAGCAGCCCCGGCGTCTTTGTATTGAGTGATACTCTATTCAATGAGAGAATCATAGAAATATCCGCCGAAGGTTTTGAAACCATAATCCTGAATCCCAGATATGAAGAAGCACAGGTAAACGAGGACACACTGATACTTGATTCACTCGGAACCTCACTTGTACAGGTTACAATGAATTACACAATGCCTGAGGGAGAGGATGATCCTGGCCTTGATGCTTTGCGGTTCTTTATTGATGGAGAAGAAATGGAAGGTTCCACTGATTCCATTAGGACAGGCATACGCGTATTTGAAGCAATACTAGAAGGATACAGAATCATGCCTGAATCAGTTCTTGTTGAACGAACAATTGAATTCGAGCATAATTTAAACGTCCTTGCGGCCGAGCAATCACAGATTACTCTTCAGCTGTCATCTGATACACCCGGGAACGCCAGTTTCTTTATTGACGGAAGCCGTGTGGCAACCGGACGCAGAATGACTGAGGTGCTTCCTTTCGGAGATTATTACCTTCAGGTCCAGATGGATGAAAGGGAAGAATGGGGCGCTTCGATCAATCTTGGGCAGGATGGTTACAACAGAACAATCTCGCTAGCCGAGTTGATCCTTCCCGGTCAACTGATGGTTGGACCGGAACCCTGGTCTGACGTTTATGTAGATGGAGTGCATGTGGGAACTACACCATTCGGCGGTGTGGAACTTGAACCAGGCACATACACGGTCAGGCTCTCAAATCCTGATTTTGAAAACGATGTCCATACAGTTGAAATTACAGCAGGTGAAACGTCGGCAATACAATTCAATGCTGTTTCAATTGCGGATGTGGGGGAAGATACTGTCGCGGTTGAACCTGTTGAGGAGTTACCCATATCATCTCCTTTCGCGATTCAGCAGACTCAGCCATCGGTTCCATCGCAGGCTCGCGCAAGAGGAGATTTGCATGGTTACGTTACTCTTGCTGTTCTCGTTGGAGCTGACGGGTCTGTGCAGAATGTCACTATTGTAAACGATCCACTGGGACTTGGATGTGGTCAGGCAGCAGTTGATGCTGTTTATAACTGGATCTTCAGTCCGGCGATGCAAGGTGCTCAACCGGTTGAAGTCACTACTAACGTCCAGGTTCGATTCGATATCGAATAGCACCGTCTGCTATGTTTCAGTTACACGGGATGTATGGTCACTGGACACCTGCTGTTGACATTTATAAAGCAGAAAATGCATGGCTGGTGTATATAGAACTCCCTGGATTATCATCGAGTGATATTGAATTGAATATATTTTCTGACGGTTTTGCCATCACAGGAACCAGAATGTCACCGGAAAAGGGACTCAGCGCAGAGAAGCTCGAAATCTTCGCAGGAACATTCCACCGTGAGATTCATCTTCCGGGAAAAGTTGATATATCCGAAGTTACCGCATCGATGAAAAATGGAATTCTTTGTATTAAACTCCCTGAATTGAATCAGACGATTATCAGAATTTCCGTAAGCAGTTCCGAGGAGTCTTCAACAAACGATAAAGGAGAATAAATGGTTCGGGAAAACACTCTGTCTCTTCCAGAAATACTGCCGATTCTGCCAAATCCCGATGGAGTTGTATATCCGTATACTATAATTCCTCGCACAATAACCAGCCCCGAAGCAGTAGAGCTTGTTGATGACGCTGTCAGGGGAGACAAGATGATTGGTCTCGTCTGTGTCAGGAATGCTGGTGATCGAAAGATTGAACCAGCTGATCTGTACAAGACAGGTACAGTAACCGGTATTGACAGGCTCTATCGGTTTCCAGGGGATATCATAAGATTGCACCTGAGAGGGCTTGTCAGATTCCGAATACTGGAATTTGTTGATTCAAACGCTCCATATCTGTTAGCAAGGGTGGAAAAGCTTGAAAAGATATATCCCGAGAATGAAATCGAAATCGATGCCTGGCAGAATACTGTTGTCCTGCAATTAAGACAGATTTTTGATTTAACCAGAAGCATTCCTGATGATGCGCAGTTCATGGATCTGTCTGACGATCATTAAAAACTCAGTTTTCTGGCAGCCAGCAGGATTGAAGGCAACATAGAAGATAAACAGAAGATTCTTGAGGCTGATAATATTCTTGAACGTCTTTGGCAATTATCCGGAATAATGGAAAAAGAAATCAGGATACTCAAACTTCGCAATAAAATTCAGGGACAGGTCAGGAGCGAGATTGAAAAGGATCAGAAGGAGTACATTCTCAAGGAGCAGCTTAAAGCTATCCAGAAAGAACTCGGAGGAGACAGCGAGAACCCGGAAGCTGAGGAACTCAAGGAGAGAATCTTAAAGAAGAAGCTTCCCGATCAGGTCAGAAAAGCCGCTGATGAAGAGCTCGATAGACTTACACGAATGCACCCCGGTATTCCTGAAGTTGCTGTTATCCGAAATTATATCGAATGGATTCTCAGCCTGCCCTGGATGGAAAGCACAAAAGATAAGCTTGCTATTGCCAGAGCAAGATCAGTCCTGGAGAAAGACCATTACGATCTTAAGGATGTGAAGGAGCGAATGCTTGAGTTTCTGGCAATTCGTAAACTGAACCCGCAGGGTAAGGCACCCATCCTCTGTTTTGTGGGACCTCCCGGTGTAGGCAAGACCTCCATGGGAAAAAGTATTGCGAGGTCTCTCGGGCGTAAATTCGTTCGCCTTTCACTTGGTGGGGTTCACGACGAAGCAGAGATCAGAGGACACAGAAGAACCTATATTGGAGCGATGCCAGGCAAGATTATCCAGGGTTTGAAGGAGGCTGGAAGCAATAATCCCGTTTTTATGCTTGATGAAGTTGACAAGATAGGCAGTGACTTCAGAGGTGATCCCACTTCTGCTCTGCTGGAAGTGCTTGATCCCGAACAGAACTACTCTTTCAGAGATAACTATATGAATGTTCCTTTCGATCTAAGCTCCGTGCAGTTCATCACTACCGCGAATCGACTCGATACAATACCCTCACCATTGAAGGACAGGATGGAGATCATCCGGATTCCTGGATATACAGCGGATGAGAAACTGGAGATAGCTCGAAGGTATCTTGTGCGGAGACAGATGACTAACGCAGGGCTTACCGGCAAGATACTCAGATTCAGGAAGAGCGGCATCAGACAGATCATATCCTGCTACACTCGTGAGGCCGGTGTAAGAGAACTTGAACGGACCATAGGCAAAATTTGCAGAAAAACCGCAATGAGACTTGCTGAGGGTATTGATGATCTTGTTATAGTCAGTCCGTCACGGTTGCATGAGTTTCTTGGCCCGAAGAAATTCACTCGAGAACGAATCGGGGATAAACCTTGTATTGGTGTAGCCACTAGACTTGCCTGGACTCCCGCCGGAGGGGAGGTCCTCCTCATCGAAACTATAATAATGGAAGGCAAGGGAGAGCTGTTACTGACAGGACAGTTAGGAGAGGTGATGAAGGAATCGGCTCGTGCCGCTCTGTCCTGGATACGAACACATTCAATTGAGTACGGGATCAATCTTAATTTTGAGAAGGTTAATATCCATCTGCATGTCCCTGCCGGCGCGACTCCAAAGGATGGACCTTCAGCAGGAGTGGCAATTACGATATCAATGTTATCAGCCCTGACACGAAAACCTGTTGTTCCTGACATGGCTGTCACAGGTGAAATCAGTCTTCAGGGAAAAGTGATGCCCGTCGGGGGTATCAAGGAAAAAATCCTGGGCGCGCTTGCTGCCGGGATAAGCAAAGTATTTATTCCGGAGGAAAACGGTCGAAACCTGGATGAAATTCCCGAGAATATCCGCAGGATAATGAAGTTTGAGCTGGTGAAGAATGTTCAGGATGCCATACCCAGCTTCATTCCCGGACTGAAAGAGGTTCATAGATGATAAGGAGCATTTCTGTCTCAATCTTGCTTATTGCTTTACTGTTTCTGGTGCCTGGATGTAAAAGTCCCCCCTCAGACCGTATGATCACATCTGATGGTCAGGCGGTCAGTGGTAGACTGGAAAGCATCAGTGGACGCAATGTTGTTTTCGAATCCTCAAATGTTACCGTTAACCGGGATGAGGCCAGAATTTTCCTCAGGGATAACGCGGGAACGTACAGAGGTCGTGTTTCTTACATTGACGGTGTTCTCTCGATTGTCACGGATACAGGGGAGATAACCTTGCCCATTGGTGATGTGCAAACCATCATATGGAGTCCAACCAATAGCGAGACTTCAATCAGAATCGATGTTCCAGCCGTAGACGGATGGGTAGGAACTGGCATGCATTTAACCGACGATGATATTCTCTCTCTTACCGCGACAGGAAATGTTACAATGGAGACGGGTAACTGTGGGCCATCCGGGATTGAATTGTTCGCAACAGCTACTGCTCTTATGCCCGGAGCGACGAATGGTCAATTGATTATGAAGGTCGGGGATTCTGAACCTGTTGCTGCGGGTAGTGACTGGACCGGTACTTCTCCTGGTTCCGGAGAGTTGCTGCTGGCTGTTAACATTCCTGATAGAGAATCAACTTCAGGATGCGGCGGGATCTATTACGTGACATTATTGAAGACCGCCGGTGCCGTTTCCGGGAATTCAGTTATCTATCTGGCGAAAAGATAATATCAGCAAAAGACTGATTTGACTTGAGCGAACTACGAACTTAGAATATTATGAAGTTATGAAATTCGTGTCGCTTGTTATCAAGCTTTTTGTGGGAGGTTAGGTTGAAATGAGAGGCTTAACTGTTACTCTGTCTCTATTTATTGTCTTATTTGCATCTGTGTTCTCGACTGCGATGGCGGACAGGATGCACCAGGTCAACTATGGGGATACACTCTGGGATCTTTCCATACGCTATTACGACACGCCTTTTCACTGGGAAGATATTCTTGAAGCTAACGAATCACTTGAAGGAGTTGAGTTCCTTCGTCCCGGTTCTGAACTGATTATTCCAGATATCTACGGTACGACTGTCAGTACCTCCTCCGGTGACGACACCTTATTTGGGATTTACTCAACATCGGCAGCCAGCAGCAGACCCCTCCTCAGCAGACTCTTACTGGAGACTACGGGGATGGTTACTTATGATCCACCTGCCCCGGTCTGTTATGTCGTCGAGACCAACGTCAATGAAGTAGATGAATACGCTAGCGATATCGCTATACCGGGAGACGAGATCGCCTTGGATATCGGGCAGAACCAGGGTGTTGAGATCGGACGGGTATACAAAATCTACAATATAGGAGAAGAGATTCGTCATCCTGAAACAGGCGAAAAAATTGGTAAAGTTATCAGGGTTGCCGGGGTCTGCAGAGTAAACAGAACCTCTCCCACGGCAAGTGTTGCTCTTATTGAACACGCCTACATTCCTGTAGTTGTGGGAGATTATCTCGTTCCGTATACCTCAACAGCACCTGTTGAAGTGTCAGGCAGTGATGTTGTCAGTGGTATGGATGCATGGATAATCGCCTTCCAGGATCCTGATAGTAAGATAGCATATGCCTTCGATATAGCCTTCCTGGACAGAGGCTCAGAGGATGGGCTTCAATCAGGTGATGTTTTCAATATGTACAAGTACGGACAGCTTTTTGACAGTCCGTCAGGCGGCACTGTGATAACTCCGAATATTCCCATATCCAAGTTGATTATTCTGTCCACTACATTAGAGAATTCAGCCGCCATGATTTTCTCATCATCCTCTACTGATTTGATAGAGATAGGTGATAGGATCGAGCTGGTGAGAGAACAGCAATAATACGGAATCTTCATGAGATGGAAAGTAGTTGTCGGGGGCACTAAACCCTCGCGGGAAACGGTTCGAGTCATTGCCGAGATGACCTCTCTTCTCCATGAGGAGATTCTCCTTTCACTTGAAGAGGGAAACCTGACCGCAGGTAACAATCTTACAGAGAGTGAAGCGCAGAAGCTGGCTGATCAGCTGTGCAGAGACACCACCTTGAAATGCAGAGTATTACCGGATAAGGAGCCATCATCCACTTCAGCACCTTCTTTCCGGGTGCTTCTCGTAGATTTCAGACCGGGTTACAGAACAAGGCTTCGCCGAAGGCTGCAGAAACTCACAGGCCTTTCAAATGAACAGATTGTCATCTGGCTCTCCAGGATGCCTTTTGCGCTTGGTTCCGGTGTTGATGGTGATACTGCCAGACAGATACGGAAAAAAGTTATAGAAGCCGGCGGCATTGTGCGGATCGACCCGGAACCCGCCACCCGGAATCGGATACAGGTCCGGACTCGATCAACTGCTGTATTTCAACCGCCTGCGGAAGAAGATCACGATATGCTCAGAAGTGAAGAGCATGTTTCATCTTCCGTGGAAACACCTGAACAGGCAGAGCAGACTGAGCCTGAAAAGGAATTTCCGGTTCCTCCAATTGCCGTACTTCCAGCAGGATTTACCACTGATCCTCCACCCCTCGATGAAATTGATACTGCCTTTGGCAGAGTGATGAGAAGTCCTCCATTGAGATTCCTGCCCGGTCAGCCTTCACCATCTTTGAGAGACGGTTTTTTCACGTCCGTACCACCTGTTCTGAAAATCATCGAAGAAAGTGTTCCCTCAATAATAGTCTTTGATTCACCGGCATCCCTGTTTGAAGAGATACCTGATGTTATCGGTCGCAAGGATTCAAAGAGTAATGCTCCATCTGTGGTAATTCAATTCCCTCCAGTAAGCATCTATGAGAAAATGCTGCTTCCACCGTTTATTAGTGATTTGAACAGTGAGGATACTGTCCATAGCCGGAATGAAGAGCCACCTTTTATTGAAAGCATGAAAGATGATCCCTATAGTATCAGTGAGATTATTCGAGCTGTGGAAATATCATTATCCTCAATAAGTACAGATCCAAATCACCTGTCACCGAAGAAACCGATTATCAGGTCTGAGGTAGATCTGGATTCTTCTTTAAAACTCTTCCTGTATTCACCCGCTAAGAGAAATAAAAACGATGTCGCGAATGCCCTGTTTGAAGTGCTTGGACTATCTATGGACAAGTCCCGGAAAATACTTGAGCAGTCTCCATCATGTCTGGCAAGCTATTCGGATGCTGAGAGAGCTGTGGAGGTAGCCCATAAACTGGAGAAGCGAGGGGTAACCATCTCCCTTATGCGTAAGAATTTATCATGTCGAAGCACATCTTCCGGGAATTCCCGGAGTGGTTTTCGGGCGTGGCTGACTGCAAATGGATGAGTCTGTTGAGTCATACATTGAATACGCTGCTCTGGAGAAAAAACTTGCATCCAGTACTGTATCCGCATACAGTAATGACCTGGAACAGGCTGATACCTGGCTCCAGATCAATGGAACCGAACTTTCCGAAGCTGTAACTGCTGATATAGCAGAGTATATGGCATTCCTTTCTTCAACTGGATCTTCCGCGCGGAGCGTCAGACGCAAACTGTCATCACTCAGGGGCTTTTTTCGATATCTGCAGATCTCAGGATTAAGAGAAGATAATCCAGCTGAATTGCTTCGTTCACCGAAACAACCGCTCCTTCTTCCTCATGCTCTGAGTCTTGAAACGATTACTTCTCTTATCGAAGTCTGGTCGGGAGATTCACCCCTCTCAGTTCGCAATAGAGCTCTGTTGGAACTTTCGTACGGAGCAGGTCTCAGGGAGAGTGAACTCACAGGAATCACAGTCGGCAGAATCCTCCTTGAAGAAGCACTTGTAAGACCGATTGGTAAAGGCACCAAGGAAAGAATAGTGCCAATAGGAGGACCGGCTGTCAGATGGATTTCAACGTACATTGATACGGCAAGGCCTGTGCTTGTACATGGTAGATCAACAGCAGTGTTATTTCTTACTTACAGAGGTAACCCCCTTTCCAGAATGACAGTATGGAATATTGTCCGGGAATCTGCCCACCGCGCCGGAATCAAGCAGAAAGTGCACCCACATTCACTGAGACACTCGTTCGCAACTCATCTGCTTCAGGGAGGCGCTGATCTGAGAGTTGTACAGGAGCTGCTCGGACATTCGGATATCAAAACCACTGAAATTTATACAGCTGTAGACAGAACCTATCTTCGGGGTGTGATTGATCGATATCACCCGAGGGCAGGTGAGAAATGACTCTATTTCCATCCATATTTGAGAATCCATCAGATGTTTCAAAATTGCTTTACTATGCAGCAATATGGAGCAGAAAAAGAACCTCAGAAGTGTGGGTGCAGGGTTACAGATCTCTGCAGACGCATGTAACTGAGATCTCAAGAAGCCCATCAAGCGGAAGAGTGGAGAATCTGTCAAAGGTTCTGAATTTCATTTCCAGTAATAGAGATACTTCAGTGTTTCTTCCACCCGACTTAGCTTCACGCCTGTTCGACGCGTGCCTTTCGGAAGCTCCCGCGCTTCTTGAGCTAGGATACCCCAGGGATGAACCCACTACATTCACAACGACATTTCCTGGTCCCGCCATGAATTCAATCCGGACACGAAACCAGATTAGATCCGCGATTCATCATCTTGGAGGAGACATGGAACTATTGAAAATTCTTCTCCGTTCAAGCGAATCCTCGGATGCGTGTCTTGATATCATATTCGCAGTATGGCCTCCACAGCGGATACCGGAAGGCAAGTTCATGCTGCGCCTTGGATACCCCGGACAGGCAGTGCCGGCTGTCATGATCCTTGATGAAAGACTTGCAGGTTATATTCTTCTTTCCTGCTGGGATCTCGCTCTGCGACTGAGAGGAAGAGAGAATATCGAGACAGCAGTACCGGATTTCCGATCATTCTCAGTGGATGCGATCCAAACAAACTAAATACATATTATAGATTCATTCTGAAAACGTGAATGATGAATGTAACAATGGAGGCTTTAATGTTATCAGCAATACTTTTCACGGGAATACTCGCAGTAACTCTACCCGACCCTTCAGATATTCAAACCATCACTGCCGATGAGTCTGCTGTGATTGATCTTTCATCTGGTGACGGGTGGATTCGCCTTCTTGAAGATGATTACGTCTGCCTTAGTCTTTCGGTTTCCGGGGGAGTGAATCTCACGGCGTATGACAATTCCGGGGATATCCTGTGTCAATCAGGTCCAGAAGGGGAGATGGTTCTTTCCGCTTTCTCTGATTACTGGTTTTACATTTTCCTTGAGAGAGATACCGGTATCGGTGATCCTGATGTAACTCTGTCTGTTGAGATCGTAGAGCCCGTCAGGCTGAGTGTTCGCAATGATGTCAGCGGAAGAGTTGCTCGAAACGAAATGGCGGAGATATACACTTTCTCTCCGAGGGAGAGAGGAAGCTGGACCTTCAGACTCGAGGGTACCGGAGGAACGGACCTTGATCTGGAAGTATACAGCAGAAATATGAGTCTCTGGGGCAGCAGCACTTCACTGGAGGGTTTTGAGACAGTTACAGTGCCAGCTCTTCCGGGTGAGGAACTCACAGCGGTTGTAAGCAGATACGGCAAGAGCGGTTCCGGAGAATACTATTTCTCTGTTGAACCATCCGGAAGGTTCCCTGAATTAGATTCGGATATGATGGAAGCCTCAATTGAGCCAGGCGAGATTCACAGATATCTGATTCCCGAACATAGTGAACCGGTATTTCTTGATCTTTATATACTGTCACCCGGTGCTGATATTGATCTGACCGTTCGAGATACAACTGGTGAGTATCTGATGGAATCTCAATCCTATTCATCAATTGAAGCACTTCTTCTCCCGGCAAGTGAGAGTGAAGTGGTGGCGGATGTTATTCTGTTCGATTCACCTGAAAATGAATCAGTTCCGTACGTTATGAATTCCAGAGAACTCGAATCTGTTTCCTCACTTCTCCCGATGAAAAATACCATTTCAGTTGGCGCGACAGAGAAGACTCGTCCAATAGGTTTTTCACCACACGAATCTGGAATATTCCAGGTTTCCGTAATCTTTGATAAAACACGAGACGGAGATGTGCGCGTATTCAGAGGATCAGGCGAACCTGCACTTACATTCACTACAGAAAGAGGAGATGAGGAATTCCTTCTATGGATTTCTCAGGATGATACGGTCTGGGTGTACCCGTTCTTCAAGGAAATTACCCGGTCTGGAAATGCCACTGTCAGAATTTCGGCTGCTGATTCCAGGGAAATTGATGGAGCGTATCATGGAGAGATTGGAGAGGACTCATCAACAGAATTTTTTACCGTTGCCGCTCAAGCGGGAACAATCCTTGGTATCGGACTTTCCGGAGAGGACAGGGAAGTTGATCTTAATCTTTTCGTGAGCGGTCCTGGAATTGATCTTCTGGCCGAGGGCTGGCTGAGTAACGTCGATGCCGCAGGGGATGAGGCTGTCGCGGTCTATTCTGATGAGGATGCAGTCTACGGAATTACCGTCTATCTCTATGAGCGGAGAGGTCGGACTTCTTTCAGTCTGGATGTTAACAGAATAGAACAGGTAGAGATGGCTTCTCCATCTCCCGAATCCGAGATCTGGGCGATTACTGCTGGAATAAGCGGTTACCCTGAAACTGAGGATGTGCTCAACAGAGCCAGCATGGATGCCGTGGAGGTTTACTATTTCCTGATTGCAGAGCAGGGAATACCTGATGATCATGTTATCCTGCTGGTGGACGAAATCGCGACTGTTGATAATTTTGTTGATGGTGTTTCCAATCTGCTGGAAAACGCCGGACCTGAGGATAGAGTAGTAATTTTCTTCAGTGGCCACGGAAACCAGCTTGCTCCAGGTTCCGGTGGGCGTGAGGAATCGGATTCCGCGAATGAATCCATCTGTTTTTATGATGATGAGGTCTCAGATGATCGGCTTGCCGCTCTTGTTGATTCCCTTGCTGATGCGCCGGTGTTTCTGTTCTTTGACGCGTGTCATTCAGGCGGCTTTGTAAACGATTTTGACCCGGGAAGCAATGTTCTCGTACTTACAGCCGCACGAGAGGACCTCAGCGTAAGTGAAAGGATACTTACTCCGATCCTGCTTCAGGGATCTCGCGGAGATGCGGATATTGATGGAAACGGTTATGTTTCCGCTCTGGAACTGATGACATACATTGACGGCAGACTTCAACTAATCTGTCCTGAGTGCGATACTGAACTTGCCCCGAATACATATGTCTGTCCTGAGTGCGGTGCGGCTCTCAAAGGAGAGAACGCCGTTCCTCGACCTCAGCAGGGGATGTTCCTTGATGAGGACGTCGATCTGTGGAGAACCTCTCGGTAGAAGGGATACCAGTGACTGAAGAAAGAGATCTGCATCCACTTGAAAAGAAGCTTCTGACATATCTCGAGAAGAACGGGAAATCATCCGATGTGGACATAATCAGAGAGAGCGATCTCCCTGATGAGGGCTCTTTCAGAAGGGCTGCCCAGTGGCTTCTTTCAAGGAAGCTTATCATTGAAGAATCAAGGGAAGAAGAAGTATTCGTTGAGCTCGGACCGCTTGGAAAACAGAACCTGGAAGTCGGCAGTTCTCCAGAACTTGCGATGCTTTGTGCGATAAAAAGTGGCAGTAATTCTCTTCAGGAGATCCAGCAGGACACATCATTTGACAGAGGGCACTGGGGAAGCGCGTTTGGCGCACTGATCAAGAGCGGTCTCCTGAAAAAAGCAGGTGATGATATCCTTTTCGATGGAAAACCTGAGGGAACTGTTTTCCAGGAAGTCTGGAATCAGGTCTACATACCATTATCCGACGGAACTGAAATTCGATTCGCTGATCTTCCGGAAAATGTTGCTGAAGTAGTCGAATCCAGAAGTCCCAGGAGGGGAAAGAGTCGAGCTGAATTCGTACTGAACGAGATCGTAACGAGTATTCTCGGCATTACAGAAGAAGGCAGAGAAGCTCTGAAGAAGGCAATGGAAACAGTCACGATCGGAGTGATGACACCGGAAATTCTTGCTGAAGGATCCTGGAAGGATGCCAGGTTCAGAAGGTACCAGGTGGATATCCCCCCATCGAGAATTCACACCGGAAGACTTCACCCTTACAGACAGTTTCTGGATACCGTGAGGAAACGTTTCATTGGGCTGGGGTTCAGTGAAATGAGAGGTTCACTCGCTGAGAATGAGTTCTGGAACAATGATGCTTTATTCATGCCTCAGTTCCATCCGGCAAGGGATATTCATGATGTTTACTATCTTGAAGATGGCAGTAGTGTTCCACCTCCATCGGACGAACTTGAGAAACGGGTTGCAGCCGTTCACGAAAACGGTGGGGGTACCGGTAGCAGAGGCTGGGGTTACAAGTTCAGCCGCAAGCAATCCCTTCAGGCGATACTCCGCTCGCAGGGAACTTCTCTATCAGCAAGAACACTTGGTTCGAATCCGGATATTCCGGGTAAGTATTTCGCAATCGCAAGATGTTTCAGATACGATCAGGTTGATGCCACTCATCTTCCCGATTTCTTTCAGGTGGAAGGAATAGTGCTTGGTGAACAGATTAATCTGAGGTACTTATTGGGGCTTCTTAAATTATTTGCTGAGGAAATTGCCGGAGCGTCCGATTACAAGTTCCTTCCCGCATACTTCCCTTTTACCGAGCCATCTGTGGAGATGCATGTAAAACATCCTCGACTCGGATGGATTGAGGTAGGTGGAGCTGGGCTTTTCCGGCCTGAGGTCTGTCTTCCGCTCGGGATCGATGTCCCTGTAATCGCCTGGGGACTTGGTCTGGATAGGATGGCCATGCTTGCTCTTGGACTTAATGATATCCGTGACCTGGTCACACCTGATCTTACACGACTGCGCAACATGAAAGTTCAGCCGGATCGTCTCCTTACTGGAAGGGATCGGGCCACCAATGCCAAAAATTGAGGTCAGCCGACGGAATTTTTTCAAACTGTCTCGAATGAAGGATCCCGGCGACGATAAACTTGCGAATCTTCTGACTCTTGTAAAAGGTGAAATCGATTATTCACTTGACAACGAGCTTAAGATAGAACTAAATGATACTAACAGACCTGATCTGTGGTGCGTGGAGGGTGTAGCCAGGGCTTTGAGATGCAGTAAGAACGGTCCTGAAAATCATCTTTCCAGCATGTCAGAGGATCATCTGAGCATTATGGTTGATCCCGGTATTCAGGTCATCAGGCCTTATATCGCCGGATTCAGGGCTACAGGCTGGAAACTGGACCAGGAAGGACTGGATTCACTTCTCGCTGTCCAGGAGAAGCTCAGCGAATCATACGGCAAGAAACGCAGCAGGACCGCAATCGGTTTCCACAGAGCAAAGGAGATAGCATTCCCGGTTTGCTATGTTTCTGCCGAAACCGGAGAGCTGATGCAACCCCTGGGTTATGAAGAGAAGATGTCTCTCTCCCATATTCTCACTGATACAGAGAAAGGGAGGGAATATGCACATCTATTGGCAGATTTTACACAGTATCCCGTTCTCACAGATACAAATGGCATTATATTCTCATTCCCTCCAATCCTGAACAGTAATACAACCGGAAAAGTATGCCAGGGTGATGATGATCTGTTCTGTGATGTAACTGGAACAGACTGGGAAACGGTCCAGCTGACAGCCACTATGCTTGCCTGCAATCTGGAGGACCATGGAGCGATAATTACTCCTGTTGATGTTGTCTACTCATACGATGTCCCCTCTCCTGATCGGGAAGTTGTTACGCCTGTGCTGTTCGCAGACTGCATGAGTGTGACGAAAGATGAAATTAAAAAAGTGCTCGGAATTGATATATCTCTTGAAACAGTTCGGGAGGTCCTCCAGCGAATGGATTATGCTTCGGTTGAGATCGAGGGTGATACATTGAAAGGAACTCTTCCTCCATACAGGAGGGATGGAATCCATGCTGTCGACATGATTGAGGATATAGCGATATCCCTCGGGTTGGAATCCTTTGAGCCGCTTCTCCCTGAACGATTTACTATCGGTCACAGTGCTCCGGTAGAGGAGCTTGTTGATGCTGTGCGGACAGTACTGATTGGAGCAGGATGCGAAGAAATTCTGCGTCCCGCACTGACAAGCTGGAGGAAAATAAGAGAAATTACAAGATCTCCGATTCCTCCGGTGATGATAGCAAACCCCATGACCGAGGAATATGGAGCTGTCCGAAACACGCTGCTTCCGGGACTTCTTAATGTTGAAAGTACAAGTGCTCATGCTTCTTATCCCCATCGCATGTTTGAATCGGGTGAGGTTCTGATTTCAGGAGATGACGGCGTGTGCAGAACTGAAATCTTTCTGGCCGGTCTTGTCTGCGGTAACAAAGCTGATTTTGGCGATGTACATTCCATCCTTGGTTCAATCTGCTACTCAAGAGATCTTGATTTATCACTGAGATCTGTGGAAGACGAAAGGTTTATCAGCGGCAGGTGTGCCACCGTTATCATCAATGGCAAGGCATCTGGTGTTATAGGGGAATTTCACCCTGCAGTTCTTACGGAATGGGGTATTGCTCGACCGACCTCCGGATTCGAGATAAACATTGATTCTCTGAAAGAATAAATTGTCTCTATACACTCTTATTAGTGAGTTTAGCCCCTCAGGTGATCAACCGGAGGCTATTAAAAGACTGGTGCACGGCCTGAATGATGGCATGGAGTGGCAGACACTTCTGGGTGTTACCGGTTCCGGCAAAACCTTTACAATGGCTGGAATCATCGAGAGGATTGAAAGACCCGTGCTGGTAGTGAGTCATAATAAGACACTTGCTGCCCAGCTCTACAGTGAACTGAAGGGTTTTTTTCCAGATGCTGCCGTTGAGTATTTCGTAAGTTACTACGATTACTACCAGCCCGAAGCATACCTTCCGACTACGGACACTTTTATCGAAAAGGACGCTGACCTCAACGAAGAACTGGACAGACTAAGACTCCGAGCGGCCACATCTTTACTCACGCGGAGGGATGTAATTGTTGTCGCGTCAGTGAGTTGTATTTATGGCCTTGGTAATCCGGACACATTCAAATCCAGCTGCCTGGACATCTCCACAGGTTTGATACTCGATCAGGAAAACCTTCTTTCGGAACTTGTGGGTATGCGGTACTCAAGGAATGATATCGCACTGACCAGAGGTAGATTCAGAGTCCGTGGTGATGTTGTAGACGTCGTTCCTGCCTACGGTCGAATGGCGATCAGGGTTGAGTTCTTCGGTAACAGGATAGAGAGTATTCAAAGGGTCGATCATTTTACAGGTGCCGTCCAGGAGAGTCTGGACAGGATTTTCATCTATCCTGCAAGGCATTTTGTAACAAGCGAAAGCGAGCTGAACCTGGCAATTGGACGAATTGAGCGGGAGCTGGAAGAATCCCTGACGGATTTCAAGGTCAATGGCAAACTGCTTGAAGCACAAAGGCTGGAATCAAGAACACGTTACGATATTGAACTTATGGCTGAAACGGGATACTGCTCGGGAGTGGAGAACTACAGCAGACACATGTCCGGAAGGATGGAAGGAGAACGTCCCGCCTGCCTGCTTGATTACTTCCCGGAGGGAGATATGCTGGTCTTCATTGATGAGTCGCACAGGACGATCCCGCAGTTGTCAGCGATGTATAGAGGTGACAGAGCCAGAAAGAAAACACTCGTCAATTACGGGTTCAGGCTTCCTTCAGCTCTGGATAACCGTCCTTTATATCTTGACGAGTTTATTGAAATAACAGGTAATAAGATCTGCATGTCCGCAACACCCGCGAATTTCGAGCTGGATCATTCCTCCCAGATTGTGCAGCAAATCGTCAGACCAACCGGACTGGTGGATCCTGAACTGGAAGTCAGACCCGCTGTAAGCCAGGTTGATGATCTTGTGGAGGAGACCCGTAGGGCTATTGAGTCCGGTGAGAGAGTGCTTGTAACTACATTGACTAAAAAGATGGCCGAGGAACTGACTTCATATTTCCAGGATATGTCGATCAAGGCCAGATATATTCACAGTGAGGTTGATGCTCTTGAGAGAGTCTCAATCCTCAGAGAACTCAGGCTCGCGGATTTTGATGTGCTGGTCGGTGTTAATCTCCTCCGAGAAGGACTCGATCTCCCCGAAGTAGCCATGGTTGCAATTCTTGATGCTGACAAAGAAGGATTCCTGCGATCCAGAACAAGTCTTATACAAACTGCTGGAAGAGCAGCAAGAAACATGACCGGCAGAGTAATACTCTACGCCGACAGGATAACTGATTCAATGGAGTTTGCAATCACTGAAACCAGGCGCAGAAGAAAGATACAGCTTCAATATAACATTGATAATGATATCACACCTGAAAGCATCAGGAAATCAAGAGAAGAAATACTGAGAGCGACCAGCATTGCTGATATCTTCAAATCATCAGTCAGCAAGGATGATATCGCTGCGGACATCCCGGAATCCCAGAGTGAAGCCATTCAATTCCTTGAGAAGAAAATGCTCGAAGCCGCAGAAAAGCTTGATTTTGAGACAGCCGCAAAATATCGTGATGCTATGAATAAGGTGCTGAACTCTTAACTGTTCTTATCCATCACTTATTTTCCCGTTCATTCTTTCTCTGTTATGTTAACTTATTGGTTTTATACTTTTAATTACAGGGTGGAGAATCTTCTTGAGTGTAATTACAGCGCGTACCGCTGGTTTCTGTTGGGGAGTCCGCAGGGCAGTTGATCTGGTCCTTGCTGAACTTAAGAATGGCAACAGACCATATGCTGTATACGGTGAACTTGTACACAATCCGCAGGTATTGGAGGCTCTGAAGGATAAAGGTGTAAGCATTTGCAGCGATCCTGAGAAAATGCAGAAAGGTACGCTTTTCCTTAGAACTCACGGAACCACCATCGAGGAACAAAAAATGGTTTCCAGCCTTTCCCTGCACCTGAAGGATCTGACATGTCCACGAGTCAGCAGAGCTCTGGCGATTGCCAGTAAGAAAAGCGCGGAGGAATATGATGTTCTCATCCTTGGGGATCCTGCACATCAGGAAGTAAAATCGATTCTCTCTTACGGAGGGTCCTCAGCCCGGGTCATATCCGGTCCGCTTGACGTGGAAAATCTGCCGGACCTTTCAAAGCCGTTCCTGCTTTCCCAGACAACACAGAATACTCAAACGTACGAGGAAACGAAGAAAGCTCTCACGAGCAGATTTCCAAATCTTGAACATGCTTGTACAATCTGCGAATCAACAAGCACGAGACAGGAAGAACTCAGAGAACTGTGCGGTGAAGTGGATTGTGTGGTTGTTGTTGGTGGAAGAAACAGCGCGAATACTGCCAGACTTGCCGAAATCGCCCGTGAGGAGGGGCTTCCAGCGTTCATTGTCGAAACCCATGAAGAGCTCGATGCAGAGTTGCTTGGTCGGTGTGATGATATCCTTCTTGCAGCTGGTGCATCTACTCCCAGCTGGAGCATTCGAAAAGTCCGGGAGCATCTTCTTGAAATTCAGGGGGACAGACTGAGAGCGGGAAAATTCAGGGATTTTCTTCAAGTTATGGTTTTCGGGAATTTTCACATTCTACCCATCACATTTGCCACTGGATATGCAAGCTCGATCATTCTTGATGGTATCGGGAGGTTTACCTCAGTGATTGCTGCTTCTCTATTTCTTTTCGCAGTTCATACGGCGACTTCCGTTCTGGAATCCGGGTATTCGCGTCCATCCGGTCTACGGAGACAGGAGTTTATAAGAAAGCATCGATTTGTACTAACTATCTGTGCTTTAACCGCATTTGCAGGATCCCTTGGGATCTCTCTGTTTTTGAATCCCATCTGGTCCTATGTACTTGGGACAATGCTTCTTGCGTTCCTCTTCTATTCCATTCCGCTTATTAGAAAAACCTATCCCTTCCGAGGATTGAGGGCTATCCCAGGTTCAAGGGATCTCATGTTCGCCGGAGCCTGGTCATTCCTGCTTGCGTTACTTCCAGGATTCATTTCAGCCGGTTCCACAATTACTCCCGGTTCTGTTCTATGGGCAGGTACACTGTTCTTTCTGTTTCTGGACAGGTGCCTGCTGGCTGATTTGGTTGATATGCAGGGTGATGCTCTTATGGGATTAGATACAATTCCCATCCTTGCGGGAAGAGAAAAGAGCGTTTTGCTTTTCTGGTGCTGTTTCATTCTGGCGGTCGCACTGCCTGCATCCGGCATTGCTACTCGGTATCTGCCTGTTCATGCTTCCGCTATCGCATTCGGACTAATTACTCTTGCGGTCGGGTATTTCCATCTCAGTAGAAGTCCTTTTCCGTCAGAGTATTCCAAAAGAATTATTGCGGATGGGAGTCTGCTTATCGCGGGACTCGCTCCAATACTCGTGTACTGGGCCGGAGAGGTATTATGAGGAGAATATGTAATTCTGG